>PMWA01000096.1 GCA_003166335.1 Methanobacterium sp.
TTTTAGAACGTAGTTCCTCTTCTTTAGCAGCTTTTTTAGCCCTCAAATATTTCTGTAGACTTCTGGCGATTTTCATTGTAGCCTGTCTAACTTCGTGTAATATTTCAGCTTCAGGTGCTACACTCTGTTTTCCAGTTGAAAGATAAGGCACGTTAGTTGAAACTAAATTAACGAATACAGTTATAGGAGCGTTATCAAGGTCCCTTATTCCATAGCGTTTCCAATCTATACTTTTCAATGCTTCGGTTATGGCACAGCTTCCCTGATCAAAAGTTAACGGAACCCGATTGGCGAATCTCATAATTTCCGCTCGCTTCTGTTCACCTACAATTCTCCCGGATTCTCCTCCGTAAGTGATTCCTGATTCTATTATGAATGCAACTCCTCCTCGGTAGGTTTTAGGATTCCGTGTATTGGTGGCCACAAATTCCGGGGTTAAAATTTCCCGCATACCCTTTTCAATCTGTTCCTTGCCTATAGGTATTAAACCTGAAGTTGGTGGTGCCATGAAATCCATTTTGGAAAAGAGTTCCACTATTTTCTCTGCTTCCTCCCACTTCATGTCTTTGGGTCGTTTATCTAAATCTATTCCAGTTGCTTCTTGAATTTCATTTACTCTTTTAGTGGACATTCTAGAGAGGGAGGTGGTAAGAAGACTTCTGAATCTCCTTTTATCGGTATGTTTAGCCATGAATATTAAATCATCAGCGGTTACGCCACGTGGATGGGGCAGAACCTCCTTAGGTAATGGTGGGATTATGTCTGTGGCTCTTTCAAAGATGTATTTATGTCCAGTTGGATCTCGGAATCTGATCTTAGCGTGTGGATTGGCGATCACGGTTCTTCTAATATATTCAAACGCTCCTTGTTCACTTAGGGAATATGAAACATCCTTGAAGTGTAATTCTATAGAAACTCCACTTGACTGTACTTCAACCTCTTGTTGGCTTAATATCAGTCCTTGGTTCTTTTTGACATCCATTTTGAATGTCATTTCAATTCCCTTAAGTTTTTCACCTTCATGGTAGCCTGAAATCACTTTAGCCGGTTTACCTGTGGTCATCTGGGAAAGTAATACACATCCACTGCATCCTAAACCTTGCTGACCTCTTGATTGGATGTTACGAAATTTAGAGCCAGCGAACATGGTACAATATACTTTGGTTATAAATGCTTCAGGAATTCCCGGCCCGTTATCTGAATGTTTTAAAATATAATGGTCTTTACCCACTCTTTTAAGGTCTATAGTTATTTCTGGCCTTATTCCAGCTTCTTCAGCTGCGTCTAGACTGTTAGTTATGAGTTCATGGAAAACCATGGTTAGGGATCTTATTTTTCCAGAGAATCCCAGCATCTGCTTGTTTCTCCTGAAAAATTCCGATGCCGTGAGTTCTTTAAACTCTTCAAAAAGTTCTGCTGCTTCTCTCTCCAAATTAAGCCTCCTTTATAATGGTTTGTTTTAATTTATAATTTTTTTATAAGTATAAAAAAATTTAGGTAATTTAAAATTATTAAATAATTTACATTCAAATTAAATATCTAAATTTTATGGGATATAAAGAAATTTTTTATTTCTTGGCTATTTCTTTGAATTCTTTAATCCTTAATTCACGGGTTTTTTTCTCTAGAAATCCATAAACGCTTTTATGTCTTGCACCATGTAAAATCATATCTACAGCTTCCTTAGCTATCTGTATGTGATCTAGATTACCAATGAGAGATACAGTTTTACCATAAATAGAGATATCAACTCCCGTCATTTCAGTTATGATATCTCTGGTTCTACCATCTTTACCAATTATTCTTCCTTTCTGTCTTAAAATAGCCTTTTTTGATTTACCTACATAGTCTGGGAGATTAATTATATCCAATATCATCTCGTCTGAGGTGAGCTTCATTGCAACTTCTGGATTGAAACCTCTACCTATAGCTTTCACGATAAATTTAGTCTTCCATACAGATAAGGGGTCTTCTGACTCTTCCAGGGGCTCTATTGATATGCTGCCGCTTTCACTGTCCACATCTATTTTAGTTTGAGTTGTTTTTTCAATTTCTTTCTTGGCTATACCATGTTTTCCAATTAAAATCGGTACCCTTTCACGGGGGATTTTTATATATTCTATATTAATCATTTTTTCACCTTAATCTGGGAAGTTATGGCTCATGATGTAGCATGATTGTAATATTTATAATTATATTTTAAAATATTCTTTATAATATACTTTTCTAATCCTCAAGAATCCATAATTTCACTTTTTATTTCATCTTCAGATATATGAACTCCTAATTTTTTAAAAGCTAGTGTCAAATTGAGGATATCCCTGTTTAAAAGCTCTAGTGAGAATGGATGGTCCAATACTACACCTTGGGATATATCAATAATGACCGGTTCATCATCCTTAATTAAAATATTGTAGTTTGATAAATCTCCATGAACAAGTTTAGCATCATTATAAAGAATTTTTACATAATTTACCAGTGTTGTTAAAAGTTTATCTGGATCGGAGATGTAAGCATCTTTCATAATTGAAGCAGGATTTCCTTCTTCATCTCCTATAAATTCCATTACTAATATGTTGTTTTTGGCAACTATTGGTCGAGGAACCCTCACTCCATGTTCACGGGCTCTTTTAAGATTTCTAAATTCCTTGTTAACCCATGCATTAACTATTTGGCGCTTATTAGTGGTTCTAACTTTAAATCGTGGGTCGCCCTGTATATAATTTTGCATTTTTTTAAAATCTGAGGTAGTAATACGGTATATTTTCACTGCCACAAAGTTACCATTCTCATCTAAACCTTTAAAAACATTAGCTTCTTTTCCAGTGCTGATGGCGCCATTTAAAATATGAATATAACCATGATTTGCCAGTGTATAAAGGGTTTCCAAGGTTTTTTTATCAAATACTTCGCTTCCCACTCTTCTATCAGCATCACTTTTTATTCGTTTTTCTGATAATATCTTTCTAAGTTCTTCATCTGCCTTAGATATTTTCGACATTTATTAATCTCCAGAAGAGAACTTGAAAAGAAGTTTAAAAGTAAAAGGGGGATTTATGGATATAAAAATTTCTTAAAAAAATCTTTTAGTTTCCCTTAAATTAACCAATTATTTACAAACAGCAGAATATTTAATTTAAAAAAAAAATTTTGCTTTGAGTAAAAATTTTGCTTTATAATTTAAGGTAACCTCGACGTTCTAACCAGTTAGATTCCGTTCTGGTGTATCTCCATATAACATCTGCTTTTTCATCACTCTGGAAATCCCATGGTTTTACTAAAACCACGTCCCCTTCCCTTATCCATATTCTTTTTTTCATTTTTCCAGGTATCCTGGTAAGCCTTACTATACCATCAGCACATCTTACTTTGAGCTTGCCATGACCCATGATTTGTTCCACCACACCGGGTATTTCACCCCGACGAGGTGTTCTAACTCTTCTTAATTCCTGAGTTGGTTGACTTGATCCTCTACTCAAATACTCTCCTCCTATCTTATCTAAAATTTATTAAATTATCATAAATTAGTCTTATTTAAAAAATATGTCTATCATAAATTAAAATATTCTGGTTCTTCATTCCGGTAATTCGTTTCATAATGGAATATTATAAATCCAGATGATTCAAAAATATCTAATTGGACATATGAATATTAACTGAACATTTAAGTTCCTTATTTATATAGTATTTTGATATATATAAAAAGAAGTATTTTTTATCCAACAAATACATGAAATTTAGGAACTAAATCACTAATCAATTTTAAATAATAAGATTTTAAAGCTTATTGTTCTTCATGATGCACGTTTACTACCATTTTTTTAGTAATAATTATTTTAAATCAAATGAGATAGTGATGAAATGGGAAATGAATTCTTGAACATAATGAATCCTGAAGATGTGAAAAAAATCATTTCAACTCTTCCATTCAACAAAAAAGTCGAAAAATTAGCCATAGAGAATGCTTACCAGAGAGTTCTCTCAGAAAATATATATGCAACTATTAATTTACCTCCATTCAAAAGAGCAGCCATGGACGGCTACGCAGTAAAGGCTAAAGATACTTTCAGAGCATCAGAAGATAAACCAACTTCTTTAAAACTTTTAGAAGTGACAATGGCAGGTGAAGTCTCACAAAACAAAGTAGAAGAAGGAACATGTATTGAAGTAAGCACCGGTGCACCCATACCTGAAGGTGCTGATGCAGTAATCATGATAGAATTTGCTGAAAAAAAAGATGAAGATATTCTTATACTTGACAGTGTAACTTTAGGAGCCAATATCGCAGGTGAAGGTTCAGATGTAAAGAAAGGAGAACTTTTACTGTCGGAGGGAGAATTCATAACACCCGATAAAATCGGCGTTTTAAGTGCCATTGGTCTCTCAAAAATCCCAGTTTACGTTAAACCACAAGTAGCAGTAATTTCCACTGGAAATGAAATAATAAAACTTGACGAGAAGATGGAATACGGGAAAATATACGATATAAACTCGTATACCCTATACAATGCTGTAAAATCCTGTGGATGTCAGCCTATACATTCTGAGATAGTAAAAGATGATTTTGAATCCTTAAAAAATAAAATTATAGAATTTAAAGATGCAGATATTATTATAACATCTGGTGGAACTTCAGCTGGGGCTGGAGACGTGTTAAGAATGGTTTTAGATGAGATAGGTGAAGTCTTAGTTCACGGCATAGCAGTTAAACCAGGGAAACCAACCATAGTAGGCTTAATCAAAGATGAAAATGAAGGCCAAATCATATTTGGTCTACCAGGGTACCCGGTATCAGCATTAATGATTTTTCATGTGTTCATCGCTCCGTTTTTGAGGAAAATTTCATCTTTAAATGGTGTAGATGAGGAAAATAATACGATAAAACTTAAACTATCCAGAAGATTTAGACCCGCTCGTGGAAGAAAACAATATGTTTTAGTCAAAATACAGGAAAATCAGGCGCATCCAATTTTAAAAGATTCAGGTGCTATAACCGCTCTTTCTGAAGCTGATGGATATTTTGAGGTACCTAAAAACGTGGAGATACTGGAAGAGGGTTCAAATGTGACAGTAATGCCTCTTTATTTTAAATAAATCTTAAACTTCATTTATAATCTAAGTTGAATTTCAGTAACTGTTTAAACTGTTATATCTCAATAATTTTTTATTTAAATTTAAATTAAAAAATTTTATCAATGAATACGTATTCTCCACTTCATAACTCCTTTCGTGGAAATAATCTCACTTTAAACGGCTTCATTATAATACCATAAGTATATATTTAGAATCTGCTTGATGATCATTCATTGTGATAAAAATATTTTTATTAAAATGTGGAGAGATTTTAAATGACTGAAATGGAGAATACCCCGCAACCTAGGGAAAAAGTTTTATTTGATACTAGACCCAGATTTACAATAACTTTGAGTTCAACTTTCATTAAATTCTTCGTTTTAATTGTATTATTATATTTATTTACTACTATATTAGCTTCTGTGGCGTCAGTGCAAAATTTCCTGGTTAACTATGTGAGATTGCCTCTAGTGGAGTCAGTCAGTTATTTAATAGTCATATTAATATTTGTACTTTTTTTGTGGATTCTTTGGGATATTATTTCATGGAGAGCAATCCATTACATGTTAACGACAGATAGAGTGTTGGTTGAAAGGGGAGTATTAAGGAAAAAAAAGGTTTACATGCACTATGAGAAAATTCAGGATGTTGATATATCTCAGGGGATAATGGAAAGAATTTTCAAGGCGGGAGACATTGAAATATGGGGTGGCCATGACCGCACTCAGTTGATAATGGAACATGTGCCCAACCCTGCCCAGGTAGATAATACTATAAATCGACTGATCCAAGGCGATGATGTTGGATTCAGGAAATATAAAAGATCTGAAGATCGTAAATCTGTGATTAAGGATTATGACAAAAAATTTAAACCGTCTGAAGATCGTAAATCTGTGATTAAGGATTATGACAAAAAATTTAAACAATAAATCAGAATTAAAATATTTTTTTTTAGGGGATTAAATTGGATAAAGCTAGTGAAATAACACTAGCAAATGCTTCAATTAAATGTCTTTGTTCAGTGGTTATGTTCACGTCTGAAGATAATGCCATAATACCCATAATTTTTTCCTGAGCTTTTAATGGAATATGGAACCATTTAGAAGATGATAATGTTTCAGTTCCGCATCCTGCAGCCTGTCCATGTTGAAAAACCCAAGTTGCTACACCATTTTCATGCTTGTCAAAATCTCTTTTAGTTCCAAAACGTGAGACTACCTCCAAATTATTATTATCATCATTAGGTAGAAGTATTAATACATCATAATTAAATGATTCTGATATATATCTGGTGCTTTTTTCTAAAATATCATCTAAATCATGTGAAGTTAACAGGTCTTTACTTAAATCATATAAAGATGATATAAAAGTTTCACGTTGCCTTGTATATTCAACCTGTTTCTTAACGGTATCTGCCAATAAACTGGTTATAATTCCAACTATAAATAACACTAGAAATGTAGGAATGAGACGTACATCACTAAAACTGAATGAAAAATATGGTTGAACAAAGAAGAAGTCAAAAGAAGCTACGGCCAGTAATGAGGTCAAGATACCTGCTTTCCTACCCGCTATTAAGCTGGTTATAACTACGGGTATAATGAATATCATAGGTATATTTACTGCTTCCACAAAGGGACTTATCAAAAAGCAGATGACCACAGTAATGCCAATGCTTAAAAAACTCAGACCATACGGTTTCCAATCATATTTAACCGTATTTAAATCCATTCTTAAACTTTCTGGTGGTTCTCTCTTTTTATCCTCATTTTCCACTACAAGTATTTGAGCATCACTTTTACTGATAACCTGATTAATTACAGAACCTGCTATAAACTCTTGCAAGCGAGATCTCTGTGAATGACCCATTAAAATGAGTGTTATATTTTTGGAGGATGCAAATGATACTATCTCATCAGCTATAGAACCAGTTAAACGAAAAACCTTACCTTCAAGTTCTTCTGTAAGTTCCAGATTTTTTTCAAGTTGAATAGATTCTTCTCGTTTCATTGTGAATCCGTAGGATGGTTCAACATACACTGCGAACCATTCTGAATTAAAACGATCAGCTAATCTATTTGCAATACGAATAAGCCTCATAGAAGAAATACTAGGACTGACACATACCATGATGCGGTTGCTGGTTTCCCAAGGCCCTAGAATATTGTCTTTTTTCAGATAACGATCCATATCATAATCAACATGTATTGTGGCGTAACGTAGAGCAAGTTCTCTTAATGCTACTAGATTTCTTTTTTTAAAAAAACTTTTAATAGCTTGTTCAGCTTTCTCTGGGATGTAAACTTTTCCTTCATTCATCCTCTCGATTAATTCATCTATAGGTATGTCAACAAGCTCTATTTTATCTGCAATTTCAATAATTCTATCTGGAACTGTTTCTTTAACTTCAACACCTGTTATTTGCTGAACAATGTCATTTATACTTTCAATATGCTGTATGTTTAATGTGGTGTAAACTTTTATACCGGCATTAATCAATTCCTCCACATCATGATACCGCTTCAAATGCCTTGCACCAGGAACATTGTTATGTGCGAGTTCATCCACTAAAACAAATTCAGGTTTTCTTTTCAAAATCGCGTCTAAATCTAATTCTTCCAGTATAATACCCTTATAATTTATTTCCTGTCGAGGAATAATTTCTAAATCTTTAAGAAGAATTTCTGTTTCTTTTCTACCATGAGTTTCAACTAACCCAACAACAACATCTTTTTTTCTATCTTGTAAAACACGAGCTTCACTGAGCATCCTATAAGTTTTACCAACACCGGCAACATATCCTAAAAAAATTTTTAAATAACCCTTATAATCCTCTCCACCTTCTTCTCCTTTTATTAAACGCAGTAGTTCATCAGGGTCAGGTCTTTTAGGTTCGTCTGTCATTTTTATAGTAGTTATTCATATTATTTTTCATTTATTAAGTTTATCTAACGCTATATTAAGCTTTAACACGTTAACTATGGGATTTCCAAGTAATTGATATTCTTCATTTTCAACTACAATTTCCCTAACTTCTGATTGACTTATATTCCTAGCTTGCGCAATTCTTGGAATCTGAATCATGGCTGAACTCGCGTATATATCACTGTCCAATCCACTAGATGATGCTTCAACTAAATCTGAAGGAACAGTAGCGTTTGCAGGTAAATAATTTTCTTGTATTATCTGCTGCATATTTGCGCTTACATTACCTATCTCAGCCTGACTGTCGGGGCCTAAATTAGTGCCACCGGATGTGCTAGCATTATAATCTACATAAGAAGGTCTGCCTTGGAAATACTGAGGACTGGAAAAGTTCTGTCCAATAAGTTGAGAACCTATAATCATGCCATTTTCCTTAATTAACTCTCCGTTAGCTTGGCTAGGGAATGCTACTTGTGCTATTCCCGTGATTACTAAGGGATAAATTATACCAAATATTATGGTGAATACCGCAAATATTATAATGGCATTCTTGATTTCACTCATATTTTAACCCCCAAACCTAAAAAGGTAATTACAATGTCAATGGCTTTTATACCAATAAATGGTATGATTAAACCTCCAACACCATATATCATAATGTTTAAACCCAAAAGCCTTGAAACTGAAGAAGTTGCACGGAATTTAACACCACTCAGAGAGAGAGGAATCAAAAAAGGTATTACAATAGCGTTAAAGATAACCGCTGAGAGAACAGCACTAGCAGGACTACTGAGTTGCATAATATTTAAAACACCAATTTGAGGATAAACACTTGCAAATATGGCTGGTACAATGGCAAAGTATTTGGCAACATCGTTCGCAACACTGAATGTGGTTAATGCTCCTCTAGTTATGAGTATTTCTTTACCAATTTCAACTATGTCCAATAATTTTGATGGTGATGAATCTAAATCAACCATATTAGCTGCTTCTCTTGCCGCCGCTGTACCGGCGCTCATGGCAACCGCTACATCGGCTTGAGCAAGTGCTGGAGCATCATTAGTTCCATCCCCGATCATAGCTACTAGATATTGTTGATCACCTGTTTGATAGTCGCGTATCATCTGTAACTTTGTTTCAGGCTTAGCTTCAGCACTGAAATCATCAACACCTGCTTCTGCAGCTATAGATGCGGCTGTAAGTGGATTATCACCAGTTATCATAATGGATTTAATACCCATATGTCTCAACTGGAGTAATCTTTTCTTAATACCTTGTTTTACAATATCTTTTAATCTTATAACTCCTAATACTTGAGTATTAGAAGCAACAACTAGGGGTGTATCTCCTTTAACTGCTATTTCATCGACAATATTCTTTATTTCTGCAGGTACACTTCCACCGTTATTTGTTACGAATTTTTCTATGGCATTGGTTGATCCTTTCCTAATTTTTTTTAAGCCAGCATCAACTCCACTCATACATGTTTCCGGTGTGAATGGAACAAATACGGATTCTTTCGAAGGATGTATATCTTTTCCCTGCACTTTCAACTCTTTTTTCCCTAGTTTAACTATGCTACGCCCTTCAGGGGTTTCATCGGCTAAGGATGACATTAAGGAAGCTTCTATCAACTCTTTTGCATCTACTCCTTCTGCGGGAATGAATTCTGTAGCCATCCTATTTCCTAAGGTGATAGTACCGGTTTTATCCAGTAAAACTACACTAACATCCCCTGCTGCTTCTACAGCCCTTCCACTTAAAGCTATGACGTTGTGTTGTAATAATCGGTCCATACCTGCAATACCAATGGCAGGTAGAAGCGCTCCGATGGTGGTGGGCATAAGACATACTAGAAGAGCTATTAAAATAGCTATAGGAATGGTTATTCCCATGTAATCTGAAAATGCTGATAAAGTGATGACCACGGTTAGGAATATCACAGTTAAACCAAGAAGCAGTATTTCAAGAGCTCTTTCATTGGGTGTCTTCTGTCTTTTGGCGCTTTCAACCATACTTATCATGTTGTCAAGGAATGTTTCACCGGGATTTACACTTATCCTTACTTTTATTGTTCCTGAAAGTAATTTTGTACCACCAGTCACTCCACTTTTATCTCCACCTGATTCTCTTATGACTGGGGCTGACTCGCCTGTGATGGCTGATTCATCAACCAGTGCTGTTCCTTCTATTATATCCCCATCACTGGGTATGATTTCATTTTCTTTAATTAGAACACAATCATTTCTTTGGAGGGTAAGGGCAGAGACGTTTTCTATGCTTCCATCCTTAAGAATCTTATTGGCAGGTGCTTCTGCTCTAGTACGTTTAAGCGATTCTGCACGGGCTTTACCCTGACTTTCAGCTATAGCCTCCGCGAAATTAGCGAATAAAACTGTGAACCATAACCATATTGAAATTTGTAAGTCAAATATAAAGCTTACACCCGTATAAATGTTAAAGATAGTGAGTATAGTTGTTATTAAAGCACCTATTTCTACTATGAACATTACAGGATTTCTGATGAGCGTTATCGGGTTTAATCTGATGATTGACCCTTTTAATGAATTTAATATAATCTTCCTTTGAAATATGCTAGTTTCGATTTTCATGTTTTATTCACCTCCTATGACTATGTTATATGTCCTCCATACAGGAATAGATGATCCAGGATGGGTCCGAGAGTGAATACTGGGAAAAATGTGAGTGCACCTAGTAGAATCACTACGGCTACAACTATAATTATGAATAACGGACCGGTAGTGGGGAATGAAGCAGAAGTTATTGGAACCTTTCCTTTCTGTGCTAACAAACCAGCTAATGCAATTGCAGGTATTATAGTAGCAAATCTACCTACAAGCATAGCTAATCCACCTGTTAAGTTATAAAATAACGTATTAGCGCTTAATCCTGCGAATGCTGAACCATTATTTCCAATCGTGGATAAGTAGGCATATAAAATTTCTGAAAGACCATGAGCTGAGGGGTTAGCCAAACTGGATAGTCCGGCAGGCGTGGTGATGGCGATGGCAGCAAGAGTCAATATTGCCACGTGAGGTAATACGATAGGTATAACCGATAATATCATCTCAGGAGGGCCTAATTTCTTCCCGAGGAATTCTGGTGTTCTCCCTATCATGAGTCCAGCTATGAACATTGATAAAATAACGTAGAACAACATGCCAATCAACCCCACGCCAAGACCACCATATATGACTTCACCCGTGCACATGTTGAACATGTACACTAGTCCGGTTAGGGGCATTACACTATCATGCATGGAGTTTACTCCTCCGTTTGACACGTCCGTTGTGGCAACTCCCCATAGTACCGATTGGGTAACACCGAATCTTACTTCTTTACCTTCTAAATTACCTCCAGTTACGCCCATTTTTTCTAGTATAGGGTTGGGTTGGCTTTCGGTGTATAGGGCTATTCCCAGTCCTAATCCGAATAATATAGTCATAACGGAGAATATGGCTAATCCTTGTTTAAAGTTTTTAATGAGGTAACCGAATGTAAATACTAGGGATATAGGTATTAATAAAATGGCTAAGATTTCTAAAATGTCAGTTATAGTGTTAGGATTTTCGAAGGGGTGCGCGGAGTTTGCATTGAAGAATCCTCCCCCATTGGATCCGATCATTTTTATAGCTTCTTGGGATGCGACGGGTCCAACCGCTATAGTTTGATTAACTCCTTCCAGAGTATGCGCCGTAATATACGGATTGAATGTTTGCACCACGCCTTGTGAGGCCAGTACTATGGCTAGTATCACGGCGATTGGTAGTAATACGTATAATAGGGCTCGTGTGAGGTCTACCCAGAAGTTCCCGATTTTGTCTGTGTTTTTTCTGGTGAATCCTCTAATTAGAACAAGTAATGCTGCGATGCCTATTGCTGCTGATAAAAAGTTTTGCACGGCTAGACCTGTCATTTGAGTGAGGTAGCTCATAGTGGTTTCGCCAGCATAACCTTGCCAGTTAGTGTTGGTGGCGAATGATATGGCGGTGTTGAGTGCTGAATCCCAACTTACACCAGGAAGTCCTTCAGGATTGAGCGGTAAAAATCCTTGTAATAGTTGTAATGCAAAAAGAAATATTATACCAATGATATTTAGCATTATCAATGCGTAAGCGTATTGCTTCCAATTCATTTCCTTAGTTTCATCAGTACCTATTAAACGGTACATGAACCGTTCTACTGGCTGCATTAAGGGAGTCATGAATGTTCTCTGCCCAGTGAACACTCGAGACATGTATTTGCCTAGTGGTATTGCAAGTGCTACGACGATTATGAAAAGTATTAGAATGAAAATTATATCTAGGATTCCCAAATTAAACTCCCCCCAAAAGAGTTCATATATCGTTTCAGAATTATTTTCTCATATGATTTTTTAAAGCTAGATAATATATTAATATTAATAAAGAGTTTTTTTCCAGTTAAGTTTTCATTTTTATATTCCACTTTTTTTACCTCCTAAAGAAATTTATCCTCCAAGAGTGCATTTTTTATGTAGGGGGAGGTAATTCAAAATTTAAAAACTTTCACTGATCTTTTTTATAGCTTCATTTTAGCATGAAATATGTTCAAACTGTTATTATTATTCTTTCTTTTTTCCACCCATAATATTTGGAGTAAATGATTCATAACTATTATAGAATAGGTGAATGAATCTTTTAATAACAGTATTATATGAAAAGGAAGCTTTTTATATAATTTATAATGATTATACATGTTTAAATACATTATAGTGTTGTTTATATCACTTTCCCATAATTTTTTAGCTTGTAAAGGTAATGCAATACTATTATATAAAGATTACGCCGGCAAAGGCCGGAACAGATTTATTTATTCCTTAATTTTGCTTCGTTTTTCTTTTATTCGGAATATTCTTCCAACAAAATAGTATTAATATTTAAAGTGATGCTAAATTTAGCAGATTAAAGGAATAATCACATTTTTTTAAAGTTATTATTTTTTTTAAGAACAATAGTATTATTTAATATGGACTTATGTGGTTTAGTTTAAATTATAAACTCAGTAGATTACCCTCTTAATCATTAGAGAACGATATTTAAATGATGATATTTAAAGAAAATGGGATCATCTAACTGTGTTTAACTATTATTAAAAATTATCACCCCAATAGGATAGTTCAAAATAAAAAAAACTTTGAAATTAAATTCTTATTATTAAATCAAAATAAAGTTTAATTTTTGGATAATATTGCTTTAAACTACTCTAATGGGCTAAATATTTAGAATTTACATTTTGAATATTTAAATTTTATAATAATCTAATTTAATTAATAAATCCTTTAATTTAAATATATATTAGATAAAAAATAATTATAGCTATAAAGTTAGTAATAAAACTATTTTATTAATAGTAATTTTATAATTTAACTGAGATTTTTATTTTCAAAGTTTGCATTTAATTTCAGTTAATTTAATATTATAATTTAAAAAGAGTTTCAGGTTAACATGATGAATTATGATGTATTAGTAGTGGGTGCTGGTCCCGTTGGTTCAACATTTGCCAGATATATGGCATTAAACGGGTTTAAAGTAGGTGTCTTAGAAAAAAAGAAGGAAATCGGTGTACCTCTCCAATGTGCTGGACTTTTGGGTAAACAAATAAAAAATGTTAATCCTTTACCAGATGAACTTATCATAAATCAAGTTTATGGAGCTTATCTACATTCACCTTCTGATAATGAACTTAAAGTTTCTAAAAATGAACCACAAGCATATGTACTAGATAGAGTAGGATATGATAAATTCCTCGCCCAATTAGCAGTAGATGCCGGGGCTGATCTGTTTTTAAATCATCGAGTAAAGGATGTTGATATTAAAAATGGTCATGTTTATATGAATAAGGATAAGAGGGAGATGAGTGCTAAAATCATCATCGGAGCCGATGGTTATAATTCATTAATATCTGAAAAAGTCTCTAATAAATCCTATAAAACTCCGAAACAAGTTCAAGCTGCTCAATTCCTAGTTAACTTCAAACAAGATTTATTTGACACAGATTATGTGCATCTTCATGTGCGTGCTGCGTTATCCCCCGGATTCCTCTGGACAATTCCTTTATCTGAATCCACAGCTAGAATAGGTTTATTTGGAAATTCTGATTACCATTATCTCAATAATATCTTAAAAGATTTTCTAAATCATAATACTATATTCGGAGAATATTCTATTTTAAAGAAATATTATGGAATGATACCAGTCTATAATTCGAAGAAAAAATTAGTTAATAATAGATGTCTACTATTGGGTGATGCTGCATCTCAAGTTAAACCAACCACTGGGGGTGGGCTTATAATGGGCTTTAAATGTGCAAAGATAGCAGCTGACATTACATCCAAAGCATTAGATAATGATAATATAGGAAATTTAACGGATTATGAGTCAGAATATCAAAATAAATTTAGAAAAGAACTTAGTATGCAGCGTAGATTGCAAAATTTATTTAAAACATTAAGTGACAGTGATCTGGATTATATGTTCGATAAACTTAAAGAAAAGGGTGCCGAGAAGATTATTTCCGAGTATGGGGATATGGATAGTCAATCTCCTCTGGTAAAGGAGTTAATTAAGAATGGTCTTCTTTTCACGATATTACCTAAGATTTTATCTAGGAGGATACTTAGTTTATGGAAATAGCGTTTATATTATCTCTTGAACATCCTACTCTTCCCAAAGCAGAAATAAAAGCTGTTTTAAAGGCTGAGGATATATCATTTACTATTAAAAAAGATTTTGGGGGATTATTAATTTTGGAAATCCCTCAAACATATTTAGAGATTCTTAAAACAGCTGGAAAACGGCTTTCATTAACTCATGAGGTCTTCCAGATTTATATTAATACGGATAAATCCCATTTGAAGATGGAAGTTGAAAAATATCCGTGGAATAAAATGTTATTAAGTGATTATGCGGTTAGAGTAAAGAAGATGGGATTAAAATCTGATATTAATACATTAGAACTTGAAAAAGAGATTGGTGGATTAATAAAGGATAAATTAGGATACAAGGCTAAAATAAATCTTGAAAATCCAGATAAATTTTTAAGAACAGTTTTAATAAATAATTTCGCATTCATGGGATTAAGAATAGTTAAAATATCTAAAAAACACTTTTTTGAAAAAAAACCACATAAAAGACCATTCTTCTATCCAGGATCTATGAGTCCTAAACTAGCCCGTTGCATGGTTAATTTAACCCAGATAAAAAGTGGTGATAGATTATTAGACCCTTTCTGCGGCACTGGAGGAATACTTATAGAAGCTGGGATCATCGGGGCTCGCGTAGTAGGCACTGATATTGACCCTAAAATGGTGAAAGGAACCATTGAAAACCTCCAGCACTGTGATATAAATGATTACGAAGTGTTCAAATCGGATGCTAGAAAACTAAAACTTCCATATAAAGTAGACGGTATAGCTACTGATCCTCCTTATGGTATCTCAGCATCTACTAGAGGTTCGGATAGCAGTAAACTCTACGAGGGAGCATTATTATCATTAGAACATTTAATAAAAGACGAGGGATTAATGTGCCTAGCAACACCTCACTACATGGATATTAATAACATACTAAAAGGTACAAAGTTTGAAATAATAGAACAACATCACATAAGAATGCATAAAAGTTTAACTCGGGTAATTTCTGTGCTGAAAAAAAAAATTATAGTAATTAATTCTTAAACAAATAATTAATCAAAAAATAAAAAAAATCAATAGTTGGGATTTCTTGTGGATGTTAGAATATTAGATACTACACTTAGAGATGGTGAACAAACCCCTGGAGTTTCCCTCACTCCAGATGAGAAATTAAGGATAGCCATCAAATTGGATGAATTAGGAGTTGATGTTATAGAAGCAGGATCCGCTATAACTTCAGAAGGTGAAAGAGAGGGGATTAAGAAAATAGTTTCGGAAGGTTTATCCGCTGAAATATGCAGTTTTGCACGTGCACTTAAAATCGATGTAGATGCAGCATTAGAATGTGATGTAGAAAGTGTACACTTGGTTATTCCCACATCCGATTTACATATTAAACATAAATTAAGAAAAACCAGAGAAGAAGTTAAAGATTTAGCTGTTCAAAACACGGAATATGCATTGGATCATGGGTTAATCGTAGAGTTATCAGCAGAAGATTCAACCAGAAGCGATTTTGATTACTTAACTCAATTATTCAAGGAAGGAATAGAAGCTGGTGCAAATAGGATTTGTGCCTGTGATACTGTAGGAATGCTCACTCCTGAGAAGGCTTACGATTTTTATAAACCACTAACAAAACTTGGAGTACCTTTAAGCGTTCACTGTCACAATGACTTTGGATTAGCTGTAGCAAACTCACTTTCTGGATTAAGAGCGGGAGCCAGTCAAGCTCATGTCACAGTAAATGGAATAGGAGAAAGAGCCGGAAATGCATCATTAGAGGAAACTGTAATTGCATTACACTCCCTTTATAATATACCTACTAATATACATAATGAAATGTTATATGATTTATCTAAAATGGTTGCCAGGTTAACTGGTGTTTATTTACAGCCAAATAAAGCTATTGTTGGAGAAAATGCCTTCGCACACGAGTCAGGAATACACGCTGATGGAGTGATGAAAAAAGCAGAGACTTATGAACCTATAACACCAGAATTGGTGGGTCATAAGAGAAGATTTGTCATGGGTAAACATGTAGGCTCTCATATCATACAAAAACGCATCCAAGAGATGGGATTACGAGTGAATGATCAGCAATTCCAACAAATATTTAGTAGAATAAAATCATTAGGTGATAAAGGTAAATGCGTTACAGATGTGGATTTACAGGCAATTACCGAGGATGTAATGGGAATACTCGCCGAGAAAGTGGTTGAACTTATAGACCTCACCATAGTTTCTGGAAATAAAGTTACTCCAACTGCTTCGATTCGACTCAACATAGATAATAATGAAGTTCTTGAGGCCGGTATTGGAATAGGTCCGGTTGATGCAGCTTTATTAGCAGTCAGAAAAAGTATAAAGGATTTCGCAGATATTGAGCTTGAAGAATACCACGTTGATGCAATAACTGGAGGTACAGATGCATTAATTGATGTTGTGGTAAAACTCAAGCATGAGGGTAACATTGTCACCGCTAGAAGCACCCAACCAGATATTATAATGGCCAGTGTAGAAGCATATTTAGGTGGAATAAACAAAATATTAGGCTCTAAATATGTTAAAAAAATAAAAGAAGGAGATTTATAAAAAATAATTATAATTTTTTTCTTTTTATCTTTAATCATCATTTCTTTTTAAATCTAATTTTTAATTTTAATCATAAAGAAAAATATAAATGATGAGAATATGATGCTACTTAAACCAAATAATGATTATAAAATTCAAATATCAGGTTTTAAGTCCAATATAACCGATTTTACAGACTTAATGAATAATATTAATGAATTAAGCCAGAAGTGCACCATTCAACTATTAAATGCTGATGGAATTGCAGGATATGAACATATTCTTCATGCAACAATTCATGCAATTAAAGCATTCGAAAGGGATGAAAACATTGCAAATGACCTTGGACTTGAAATATGCGTGCGAGCATCAGCCCAAAGACAAATATCAAAAGCCCTTAATATCCTGGGGATAAAAGAGGGTGAAATGAACATTTGCGCCGTCACAGTAGGTTGCACTGAAAATATAACGGATTTATTAAAAACAATACTGGGAAATAAGGATGATGAAGTTTTAAAACCTGATGAAATCATTTTAAAAAAGACTTATAATATTTCAGATCTAGAAATTGAAACTATGGGCAGTATTTCCAATGTAATGATTGAAAGAACGACACTTCTAATAATTGAAACTTAAAAATTTTTTTAAATTTATTCATCGTAAATTATCAGTGTTAAAAATACTAAAAAATAAATTCTATTAATCAAATTACATCATCAATAATTTGGATAATTTCTTTTAAAGTATCATTTTCCATGCATTGCATATCAAGATTTTTGATCTCTATACAAACTGCTTTCATTATAACTCTATCATATCTAGGGCAAACAGTTATTATACTCCTGCCTTCAACATTCAACTTTTGCCTAAGCAAATAACCCACCTTTTTAGGTTCATCAACCTTTAAAGCAACGTTAATACCTCTCCTATCAGCATGAATAGATGATTTAAACTCTTTTTTAATAAAATCACATGCTTCAACTGTTTTTGATAATATACGAGAGGCATTATTCACTTCCGTAAATATTCCTGCACAAGTTATAGGATCCGCTTTTAACGTTTTTAAAATAAATTTAGATTTTTTGAAAATTTCATTATCATTTGTTGAGATAAATCCACCGTTTCCAACGTTTATTATTTTAGGAGAGCCCGTTGAAGCCACAATTACATGAGCATGATGACCATTAGAGAGTTTTCTTTCTTTATCACCAACTCCTCCTGAAGCATCCTCCACTAAAATAACACCATTATCATCACAACATTCAAATAATTCTTTTACAGGCTGTTCGGCAATATAACCGGCAAAACTTGTTATAAAAAGAGCTTCTGGCTTATATTTATCAATAGTATCCTCAAGAACTTTAGGATTAATAACTCCCAACTCGGTGGGGACTTCTATTATTTCACAGCCAAGAAATTCTGCTATATTTTTAAATCCACTCCAGCCACCCTGATCTGGAATTAATATTTTACCTTTAAATGAACTCATAGCAGCTAAAATAGCGGAATTACCACTATTTACAATTTTAACGTGTTCATGTCCTGTAATTTCACTTATTTTATCCTGAGCATGTTTGATTTCATTAAATCCCCGGTTTGATGCATGATCCGTCTGCATTGCAGCTTCACACATTGCTCTTCTAGCATCAATCGATGATTTTTTAAAGTATAATTCCAATTTTAACTCATCTCAAACATAATTTTATAAAAACAATATATCAGCTTTTAATTAAGATATTTTGTATCTTATCTTTTCAGATCCCATTTTCATTTATCTGTAATACTTTTATCTGGAATATATTCAAATAGAAAAGTTTCTTTAAGGTACAGTAAGAGACATAAATATATTTAGATAACACTTATTTAATGGTTTAATAATGTTTTAAGGCTTCATAAACCACCCTAGTTAAAATTTTTTTTATTCAAATTTTTCCATCAATAGTATTACTTTCCCCTTCAAAATTCCATGATTTTTTTTTACACATTATAAAATCTCACGCATGAATATTTAACAATAAAATTTCACTAAATCAAATTTTTACCTTTAAAAAATTTTATTTTTCTTCCTCAACTTATGTTCTGGTTGTCATATAAATGTGGTAATAAAAATTAACTAAAATATTTAATAAAAAAAAATTTAAGATAAAACTAATGGAAACAATCTAATGTTGTCTGCCTAGACTGTAAAAGTTCTTTTAAAATATCACTCTGCTTCACAAACTTTTGCAATGGTAACTTTAAATTAGAAGCTATATAATCCAGGGACGTTTTCATGTCTTCAAATTCTCTGTAAGGTTGACTCATAGCACTTCTAATATTCTCCCTCACATTAAACACACCCAAAGGTATATAACCCTGATAAGCTTCCCTTAAAATAATAGCAGCAGATTGCTTCTTCTCACTAGCCAATGATTCTAATACCGCCATCTTAGAAGTGTAATAACAACCACCAACCCGTGAATAACCTTTTTTAACAGAGTTATGCTCATAATCTGAGAATATTAACTCCTCTCTACCTAGAACATGTAAGAATGCTTCCATCCATTCAAACTCCCACTCCTGAGGTAATAAAAGAATAGCATAATAGTTATTGAGGCTGCTGAATTCGTAAACTCTATGAGTTTCGATAACATCATAATTTTTAACTTCTCTCAACAATCTATTACCAATAGTACTGTCACAAGCTGTAATAGACCATCTAGTGGGAACTAATTTTCTATTGTCATCAATTCCCATAGTTCCCATTGAAAAAGCTTTCTGCATACTAGAAAATGGCACTTCTTTTTGGTGAAGATGCATCACCGCATCTGCAGCCTTCAAATCATTATCATAAAATGCTTTCTCCAATTCCCGATCCCATTTCACATTATTAATATCAAATTTTTCAATTAAAGCACTAGGACCATGAGGAGCATGCTGCTCATTAAATGACATTCCCCTAGGCTTACTACCGAACTCAGCTTCACTATCAATGGAATTACTGGCAAGTGATATTTCCTGTAATTTCTCAACGAAAACATTATCTAGATCAGTTATTTTAACTGTTTGCTTACCTCTCACCAGATTCAGTCGATAACCAATGATATCTTCCTGTGTTTTTTGATCGGGTATCCAAGATTCCGGAGTATCCATTATGGAGGTATCCCCATGAAGTGGAGTAATCATAGGTCCAGCATAAACTTTAGGATAATTCCAGCTTCCAATAAATACTGAAGGAGGAGTACTCCCATCTAATTCTTTGCCAATATCCACCGATGGCATTTTTATTTTAGAAGTTAAACGCTTAAGGTAGGCTGCTTTGCCTTTTATCATGATATTCTAATATATGCTTATAGTTAAATAAAAAGTTAATGAGAGCAAATGAAAAGTAATCGAGATTTAAATTATAATTTTAAAGTTCATCTCTTTTAACCAGCTTAAGTGAAGCAGAATTCATGCAATAACGTTTACCAGTCGGAGCAGGACCATCATCAAAAACATGACCCAAATGAGCGTGGCATCGAGCGCATAAAGCTTCCGTTCTAATCATAAAATGGCTTTTATCAACATTAGTGATTACATTTTCCTCTGCAATAGGCGCCCAAAAACTAGGCCAACCCGTACCTGACTCAAATTTAGTCTCAGAATCAAACAAATCAGTACCACAACACACGCAACGATAAATACCATCCTCATGACAATCATGATATTTACCCGTGAAAGCCATTTCAGTACCCTGCTTCCGAGCTACTTGATAAGATTCAGGACTAAGTTCTTTTCTCCATTCCTCATCCGTTTTCTCCACACGATCAACCAGTTTAATCTCACCAGTTTTAGCGAAAAAGATGGATACTTTTCCCATATCGCTTGTCATAACTATTATTTATCTACACTAAAATTAATAAAATTATGGGGTTATGCTTCAGTTTCATAAAAAAAAAATTTTTTCGAAAAATAATTTATAATAATAAATATCATAATATTAATTTGCAGTAAAAAGAATTAAAGTGATTCTAAACATGAAAAAATATCAATGCTCCCCCTGTCAATATATATACGACCCCAAAGAAGGAGACCCAGATATGGAGTAACTCCTGGAACAGCCTTCGAAGATCTGCCCGACGATTGGATATGTCCATTATGTGGAGTTAGAAAAGATTTATTTGAAGAAAAAGATTAAATTTTTTTTTTTAATCTAACTTTTAGATTATTTTAATTTAGAATTAAACAATTATTTGAAACTTTAATTAAAAATAAGTTTTAATTAAAATTTTTTCAATTTACTGAGGCTCCTGAATTACAAGTTCTTTATCAGTCATGAAGTCTCTCCACAGGTTAAATAGGAAATGTTAAATATTAAAAACAGCAAAAGAATATTCAAGTAAAATTTAGGAGCCAATTTATTTATGGTGGAAAAACCTGCTGATGAACCTACAATTACCGCAAAACTTGTTGTAACATTGATTATTGTTGTTTTAGCAATTTTCTATGTATTTGTGATAGCAGGGATTGCTGTTATATTAATTATATTCTTTATATTATGGTTACGCAAAGAAATAACGTCGAAAAACTTAAGAAACGGGGATAAAAAAATCACATAAAAAATCTTAGGCACAAAAAATAAATCTCAAAAATTTTGGATAAAAAGTAAAGATTTTTAATTCAAATTTTCTATTAATTGTTTCCAAACATTAACTCTTTTCACTGGTTCACCATGAGCAGGACAAACCCAATTAAAAGAATAACCATCTAATTTTTTAATAGATTCTTTAATAGCATCTTCATCCACATTCATAAAAGACGATATAGTTTGTAACTGTCCCTTACTACTTCTAACCAGATCACCTGCAAAAAGAACATCCTTATAAATGAGACACACATGACCAGGGGTATGACCGGGAGTAGCTATAACCTCAACATCATCAATTTTATCATTCCCATAACTTTTAAGGTTTTCAGGCTTTTTAAATCTCATAAAAAATGATAAAAATGAGAATAATCCTTTAACTCCCGGACGATTAACATCACCATAAATATAAGGTATATCCTCTTTAGAAGCCCATAAAGTTGCTCCAGTCGCCTGCTGAAGTAAAGCAGCATTACCTATATGATCAATATCATGATGAGTGAATAAAATATGTTTAATATCTCCCGGTTTAATATTCATAGATTCCAATTCATTTAAAATACCTTTACCCTGACCCGGACGTCCAGTATCCACCAAAATATTTTCATCACCAGAAATTAAATATGAATAATTCCCCTTAGTCGAATCCAAGGCATAAACATCATCAGTTATTTTCATATTTTCCAACTCCCAAAAATTTCTGATTATCATTGCTTAAATTTGGAGCGAATACATAAATAAAACTTAAATCTTTAAAAGAAAAACTGATGCCAGCTATCTGGATGTAAACTATAAACAATACTGTTGAAGTTTTAGAAAATGAAACTATAGATTCTGGAGTAAAATCTATAATCAATTTTATTCTGTGAATTTTTCAAGAACTTTTTTAGTAGAATCTCTTTTACTCAGAATTGATATTTTATCCCCATATTTTAATACCATTTCAGGTTTGCATATAGTAATTTTATCGTCATTATTCTCGCAGTATCCACATATGATGTAATCGTCGGTAGGACTCAATTCATTAATGGTTTTACCTATAATATCATCGTTTTTTACTTCTATCTCTAATATTTCAGCTTGCCCTTTATCCACCACGTATAAATCGGCAACTTGTGGTTTTAAAATAAGTTTCTCCAGATAACCGGCTTCAGTGGTTTCTGGGCGTATTATTTCCACCATGGCACTGTCTTGAAAAACTTTTTCATGCTGAGGATCATTCACCCTGGCAATTATTTTATCAGGTTTATATTCTTTAGCTAAAAGAGCTGCCATCAAATTAGCATTATCATCACCCGTAGCAGCTACAAAAACATCGGCATCCTCTATCTGAGCATCCTCAAGGATTTTATAATCAGTTCCATTACCCCAGATCACCACAGTATCCAATTCTTGCGCAAC
>PMWA01000097.1 GCA_003166335.1 Methanobacterium sp.
CTTCAGAGCTTCTCCCTTTTAAGTTAAATATAGTTTATATAACCCAGAGCTTATATTTTTTTTTATAAATCTAGCCATAAAAAAAAGAACTGGTTAAGGAACTGTGTTTTCAGAGAGATTGTTTGAGAAAAATCATAAATGTGTAAGCTAGCATGAATGAAGGAAATTTTTGATTTTGGTAATAAAAACGTATTCTCCCAAATTTTTTATATAACTGATTCCATATTTTGGTTTTGATTTTATTATTATTTTTTTCTCTTAACTATTATACATGTATATAAACCAAGTGTGAAGATTTTTTAGAATCTTTCAGAGATAATAGGTTATTTTCAGTTCAAGTCATTATAATTTCATTAAAATGATGAAGATTGCATACCAAAAGTATACTTTATTTAAAAAAAATTGAAAAAAAAATAATTATAAAAAAAATGTAATCATGGAGTTTTTTTTAAATTGTTTTAAATTGGAATGTATATATTTTATTCATAATTTTTCCCGCGGTATTTTTAACTACTCCGCTGGGTACGTATTACTTGGTAAATGTCATTGTATGAGCGACTGTAGGTTTGTTTAATGATTAATTTATCGCCACTGATGGTTTCAGATGCAATTGATACGATTTTACCGGTGCTTAAATTTTTAATGTAAATTTTTGCGAGATTATAGTCGGCTAATATATTCTCATTAAAAGTTATAGCCACGGGAGAAGTGAGGGAGACTTCTGTAGCTTCATTGGTGGGATTAGTTGAACTTACAGTTGGATTGGTATTGTTATTCCCGTTAAATGTTTTATCATACCATGCTTCGGCTGCAGCATTATTGTAAGGAGACGTCTGGTTTGGTTGGGGGAATGTATCGTTCCAGTTACCTATGAACACATTATATCCATTATTATTACGCCATATGGTTTCATTGTTATAAATTGTTGATTGGGTGATGGTTTTTCCAATATTCATTTGATTGGCAGTTCCAAAGTTGGTTGCTCCATTTAAGAATTCATCAACTATATCCACTATGTCTGTGCCCTGATAATTTCCACTGTAGCCGCTTGCGTAATAATTAGCCCCTGCTGCGGTGAACATTTGTGAAAAATCGTATATAGTTTCAATTGGATTTGAAACTTGGTTATTATCTACCCAACCGGTTGAAAAACATGCGTGAACCACTATTACAGTTGTGCCTGGTTTAAATGGTGCTTTAAATAAAGTTCCATCAAATCCTTCCCTCATTTCATCCCCAACACCCCAAATGAAGCCTTTGCTTCCAACTATGGCGAATGGTGGAGTGGCTGGTCCCCCGTTTCCATTATAGTTGCTATCCAGGTATCCACCGTGACCTCCATAGATCACAGCATCTGCATTGTACATACCTTTTATTATATTCTTGGTAGTATCATTTGAACCAGTAAGCAGTAAGACATTGTATCCTTTAGATGTTAATACATTAGCAGTTGCCTGTAATTCATTATCTATTTGCGGAGTGCTGTTACTTGCAATTATTAGTATATGGGCGTCGGAGGATGGTACAATTGACATGAAAACAAAAAAGAATGTGGATAATACGGATAAAATAAGAATTTTCTTCCTGAATTTTTCGGGCTGCATAACTGTGGAATTCCTTTATAAAATTTTTGTCTATCTATATAATACAATTATGATCTTTAATAAGGAATAAAATCTTTATATAAAATTTTTTTTTATAACTGAAATCTCTAATTAGGTGTGGCATGTGGCAAAAAACTAAATCTTACCACATAAATTTTATTCTTTAAGATTCTTCATTCTGGACTGTGTTCATCAGAATCTTTGTTTTGAACTATTGTTTTTTGAACCTCTTCGCTGGAGTTGAATATTAAAGCTACTGATCTTCCAGAATACATGAAAAGATATGAATAGACCACTAATAATGCAATGATAAATCCTAAGTATGGGATTAATCGCAAAATATCGCCTACAATTCCAACCACTATCGTTATGATAATCGTAATTATATACCAGACGATGTATTTTCCCCATCCTATTTTAGATATTCTTTCAAGTATTTCACCGAATTTGAAAGCAGCTTTAAGGTCATCGTAAAAAGCCATATTAGCTATTGCTATAGCTCCAAATACACCGAATATGATTATTAGTATTATACCCGCTATAACAGTTAAGACCAATTCTAAATAGGTTGATGGACTAATGATGATTCCACTTGCTACTGCAGTTACTAATCCTAAGGCACCAACAAAGATTATGATGAATGGAATTATGAAGTAGACTACCTCTACAATGTAAATTTTGAAACCGTCAATAAGCATTCCTCCCCAGTCATCGAATTCTGGAGGTTCATCATAACCAGCTAGAGTTGATTTTATAAGTCTTAATGTATATCCCGTACCAAATGCTAGAATTACTGTAAGATTTAGAATTAATAAAACCCCTTCAATTAATACTTTCTTCCAATCAGAAGAGGGATATCTTATTGCATCTGAAATAATTTCTTTAACATCCATTTTTTCATAATCCCCCCAAATTTAAAATTCATTTAATTATCATATAATTTAGTTAATATAATCATATAAAATTATATGGTTCAAAGCTTGTTTAACAAATTTTAATAGGCATAGAGTAAACAATACATAGAATAATTACGTTTAAGAAACTTTTAAGTTGATAAGGATAATTTAAGATTAATATTGATGGTAAATATAAAGTTGAGTAAAAGGATTAAATATAGAAAAAACATCTTAAAAATTGGTTAAATTACTTATATTTTAATAAAAAAAGTTTCAGTTAAAAAAAAAAGATGAATATTAAAAAATATGGTTTTAGTTGAATGGATGGGGGGGAGTATATTTTTTTAAGTTCCTTTATGCTCCTCCAGCACCACCAACATTTTTACCAGTTTGGGCATCTATGTCTATTTCTCCAACATTGTTACCATTTAATATAACTGGAACCGTGTAGATTTGTTCTCCATCTATTTCCTTTAAAATAGGAGTTCCTGCTTTAGCATTTGGTTGTATAATATATGTTTGAGCTATGCTTTGAGCATCTGCAGCTGATATTAAATCTTGTCCAGATCCAGTATTTTGAGTATTATTTGTAGTAGTATTAGGAGTACTAGTAGTAGTGTTTTTAGTGTTATTGGTTAGATTTTGCGCTGATGTTTGATTAGTATTGTTATTGTTGTCATGTGCACTTACGTGTGCTGCGTATCCGATTCCCACTATAGCAGCAACAAGTATTATGGTAATTATTGATTTCCCGATCATATCATTTTAACCTCTTTTATTCTTTTATTTCTATTTATTTTTTCTATTTTATAGTTCCCTAACATAATTCCGGTTTTTTTTTTAAAGCTTATTTTCTTTTTATGGTTCAGATATTCTTTTTTTTCTAAATTTTTTGGGTTTTAGTTAGTAAAATATATAAATAATAGTTTAAAATTTGTTAATAAATTTTACTACTATACTAACAATATTTCCTGAAATAAATTCTCCCAAAATAGCAATTAGACTAGGTTTTTTAATATTGGAGGCATTATATCTCAGAATAACCATGATAGTGAATCATCGTATATAAAACTTTTGATTATAAATTTAAAAATAAGACACTTAAAACAGTTATTTCCTGATTTAAGACACTCTATAATCTTATTAATATAATCATAAAATAAGCTTATATAAACGAAATTTTTTTTATAAACATAATTAACATATTAATAAATTATATTCTTATATATCTAAATGGTAGTTTTTATAGTTCAAAAAGAGGAGGGAAATTAAATGGAACTTGTAATGGGGAAATTAAATGGTTTTTTTATAGATGCAACACTTAAATGGGGTAGAGTTAGTCCTTATGATATACTCACTAACGCTACAGATTCTGAATTTGAAGAGTTATTAACTAATTATCTATCTGAATATGAATCTCAAGACGGTCCTAAATTTGATGTTCAACTCTTTTCGCGTTATGTGGCAAAAAATGGATATTATATTAAGACTAAGGGAAATTACATTTTACCACCCTATGCACCACTAAAATAAGTATATGATGATTTTTTAGATGCATCTCAATTATATCTTTTTTTATTTCTTTAAAATTTCAGAATTTAATTTTTTTTCATGGATTTTTCATTATTAATGCAGCGTACTACTAGAATAGGTGTTTTTGTTTCTCTTAACACTCTTTCGGTTACTTTTCCCAGTATTAACTCATCTACACCATGTTTACCGGATGCTCCCATAATAACTAAATCAATATCCTCTTCATCTATAGTTTTAAGAATCTCTAAGTGTGGTTTTCCTTCTTTGATCATCGTGGTGAACTTAATATTTTTGCATATGCCCTGGCATTGAGCTTCCTCTAAATCGTTTTTAAATTCTTGAAGAGCTTTTTTTCCTTCATCTCTTAAACAGTTATCCAGATTCTTTCTGAAACTTGGTAAATAAGATGGTTGAAGATAGTTAACATCAATTACACTTAAAACCACTATTTCAGCATTAGTTTTATCAGCAATCCATATAGCATGTTTACCTGCTTGTTTCGCGTTATTTGAACCATCTGTTGGTAATAATATCTTTTGATACATATTCTTTTATTTACTCCTAAAAAATATTTTAGGTTAAAAATTATCTGTTATTATTATTTTTACATATCATATTTTTTTGTGAAATTTTATTAGTTTAGTATTTATATTTGAATGGTATAATTGGACTTTATGGAAGTTAAAAATATTAATGTTTTCTCTCCCCTAATTTTGCTAGTTGTAATATTTTTTTATGTTTTATTTGCATTTATAGGCACCCAATATCATCTAAGGGGTTTAAGTCCTGTTTCGCCACTAACCTATTTATATATTCTTTATGGATCGTTAATTTTTATTGTAGGTTTTTTATTTGCTAAAATAGTTGAAAAAAATTTTTTCAAAAAAAATCTTGAAAAAAGAAATGCATCTATTGTAATAAAAACTTTCATCGATTATGTTCAGAATAGTTCGCGATTCATTGAAAGAAATGTGTTGATTTTTGTTTTAGTTCCAATGTTTGTTCAATTAATAAATTTATATTTTTTGGGTGGTATTCCACTTTTCAGTGGATATTTGAAAGCAGTAGCCTATAATAATATAACTGTAATCTCTTACTGTATATTTCTAATTGCAATTACGAGTTTAATGGCTAAATTTTATAATAAGAAATATTTTTTATTAGTTTTAATAGGATTAATTTTGTTTGCTGCAACAGGTTATCGAGCTACACTGGTAGGTATAATCCTCAGTGTATTGATAACGATTTTTTATGTTAATGGAAATAAATTTAAATATTTATATATTTTAATTCCAATCATAATTGTTTCAGGTCTTATTGTAGGATATGTAGCTGCTATATCCATTCAATGGCAACATTGGAACGTGAATCCCTTAAGCTTAGTATTCATCCGGGCGGGTTACACTCTTACTATTCTAAATAAAATTGTAGCCATGCAAAATTCGAGTCACGGATTATTAACCTATTCAGTATTAACAGGTTTTATAAATTCAATGGATCCTCGCCTAGTTTTAGGGCAGTACCTCTTAAAATATCATACTTCCATTACATCCACTATATTTGGACCTGCTATTTTGGATGCGGGATATCTCGGATTAGCTGTGCAAATGTTTTTCCTAGGATTAGTATTGGAGTTATTACATTACCTGCAAACAGTAAAAAAAGGATTATATACAAGTTTTTATGCTATAGGCTTAGCTTCAACCATAATATGGGTTGAAACAGGTCCTATGGATTTATCTGTATGGGTTTATTATCTAATAGGTGTTATTGTAATAGTAAGTGCTTTTATCAGTTTGAAATCTATCCTTCCTGATAGGGAAGGAATTAAAGAATTAAAAGAAGAATAATTTAAAAACCTAATTTTTTTATATTGGAGTATAATAAGTTCGTCTCATTTCCCGTGATTTAGCATCAAAATCCTCATCACCCGTTATTTTACAACATTCCACTGCACGTCCATTAACACAGAAATAAGCAGGCGCACCTCTAGCTTCAAGATCATTTTCCTTCCACACGTCACATTGGGGGCATTGGCATTCTTCATGAGTATATAAATCGTTACATTTTGATTTACCTGTGGAGCAGTAAAGTTTCGGCACTTCATCGGGTCCTATCATAACTCCACTGTCTATATCTATATCATGACTGACTTCTTCCATTTCTATTACTTGGTCTTTTATACAGTTACTTTCTTTTTGAACAGGACAACCAGGACAGAGGCATTTATCCAGATTTTCCCGGTTAAAATCTATTTTTAACATGATTCATCCCCTAATTATTTAATTATTTAATTTAATCTATGAAATAATATGTAATTTTATAATATAAAACACACTTATTCATTTACCTTAAAAGTGAATTAATTTACACTTGAAGTGCACGTCTAACTCAAAAAGATATCGGGGAAGAGTAAATTTTTACAAAAGTTAAGCTTCCCCTAAAAAGATTCTATTTATATTCCACATCTTGAACTGATTTTCTTCCATTTTCCTATTACTTTGATCTCTTCACAGTTAATTTACTGTTTGTAACCACCTAATAATATTTATTATGCAAATTATTTTTAACATTTCATCTTCACCTTTAAATCTTTTATTCTAAAATATCTTCTTACATCCATATATTTAAATATATCATTATTAAAGAAGAAGTCATATGAAACAATGTGAAATTAATGGGGAAGGTAAACCTAACTGTGAACAAATGGAGAGACTGGAAAAGATACTATCTGAAATGCCTGGTGAAGAAGAGATACAAAAAAATGCTGACACAATCAAGGCACTTGCAGATCCTACGAGACTAAAAATTATTTACTTATTGGAACACGGCGAATTATGCGTCTGCGAGATAATTGCTGTGCTGGAAAAACCACAACCAACAGTATCCCATCACTTGAACCTCTTAAAAAACGCTGGTTTATTAAAATGGCGTAAAGAAGGAGTATGGATTCACTACAAACTATCAAACACGAAATTGCCAGCAAATTTAATGGAATTACTAAAAAATCATCAGTAAATGAGTTAAACTATATATAATGACATTATTGGTTAAGGTTATCAAAGATAATTGTTATTTAAATTTCCACATGGAACCATCATCATCTCTCTGGAATATTTGAGGTTGTACGTTATATTTATCAAATATATTTATATATTTGGATGTATGGATATTACTTTAAGGTGTGAGAAAAAAATGAAAGATAAGAATATAAAAGAATTCGTAAAGGAACGTTATTCAAAAATAGCCTCTAATAAAGAAGATTCCTGTGGTTGTGGATGCACACGGGATGATTCATTCATCAAACAGGCCCAGGATGCAGGATACACTTTGGAAGAGATTAAAAGCATTCCTTCAGGAGCGGTATTTGGATTAGGATGTGGAAATCCAACAGCTCTTGCTGAAATAAATCCGGGTGAAACCATCCTAGACCTTGGATCAGGCGGAGGAATAGATGTTTTTCTCGCAGCCCATAAAGTAGGTGAAGCTGGGAAAGTCATCGGTGTAGACATGACTCTTGAAATGGTTGAAACTGCAGTTAAAAATGCAAAAGAAGGGGGATATGAAAATGTTGAATTTAAACATGGTGAAATAGAAAACCTGCCAGTTGAAGACAACTCCATAGATGTAATAATAAGCAACTGCGTTATAAACCTCACACCCGACAAATCAAAGGCTTATGGAGAAGCATTCAGAGTTTTAAAACCGTGCGGGCGGATATTGGTTTCTGACCTTATTACAGAGGAACACATTCCTAAAGAGATACGTAAAAGCTTCCAGGCATGGTCAAACTGCATTGCAGGGGCAATGGATAAACATGAATACCTTGACGCAATAAAAAAAGCAGGATTCCGGGATATTGAAATCGTTAGTGAACAAGTCTTCACAGAACCCGACATGGATGAGAGACTCATCGGAAAAATAGTAAGTGTACAAATAAAAGCCTTAAAATAATTATTTATCATGAAAACAGAATGGATACACTATCAAACTCGAATATACTGAAATCTAAAGAATCTGCTAAAAAATATTTTTCTTAAGGTGAAAATTAAATGAATGATGATACTACGGTTGAAGTTGCCGGAGAAGTTTGTGATATTCCTCGGTTGGGGTTTTTACATAGATTTTTAACTCTTTGGATTTTTTTAGCCATGGCCGTTGGAGTGTCTATTGGATATTTTATTCCGGGTGTTGAATCATTTATAAGTAGATTTTCTATTGGTACAACCAGCATACCTATCGCTATAGGTTTAATTTTGATGATGTACCCTCCTCTGGCCAAGGTAAGGTATGAAGAATTAGGAGAAGTTTTCCGCAACACAAGAATATTAAGTTTATCATTATTCCAAAACTGGATAGTGGGACCTATACTCATGTTCATTCTAGCGGTGGTTTTCCTACGGAATCATCCTGAATTTATGGTCGGTTTGATATTAATTGGGTTAGCGCGTTGTATTGCCATGGTAATTGTTTGGAATGAACTTGCCAAAGGAGACACCGAATATGCAGCGGGGTTAGTGGCTTTTAACAGTGTTTTTCAGGTTTTATTTTATAGTGTGTATGCATGGGTATTCATAACGGTTTTACCACCGTTATTAGGGATACAGGGAAGTGTTGTAAATATTAGTATACTGCAAATAGCTGAAAGTGTTTTTATATATCTTGGAATTCCATTTATAGCTGGAATTTTAACTAGATATATATTGGTGAAACGGAAAGGCGAAAAATGGTATGATGAAAAATTTATACCTAAAATCAGTCCTATAACACTGGTAGCATTATTATTCACTATAATCGTAATGTTCAGCTTAAAAGGGAGTTATATAGTACAGATACCTTATTATGTGGTGATAATTGCAATTCCCTTATTCATGTACTTCGTTATAATGTTCTTCACCACATTTTTATTAGGGTACAAACTGGGTGCGGATTACTCTAAAACCTCTGCATTGTCATTTACAGCTGCAAGTAATAATTTTGAATTAGCTATAGCAGTGGCTATTGCAGTTTTTGGAATAGGTTCAGGAGTTGCATTTGCAGCTGTAATTGGACCCTTAATTGAAGTTCCAGTACTTATAAGTCTAGTAAATGTAGCTTTGTTATTCCAAAAACGTTACTATGCTACTTGAAATAAAATTACCTTATTTTATTTGATGGGTATAACCCATGTTAAATAAGTGGCAATAACTAATAATATAAAGGAGTATTCAGCTTACTATTAGGCTTTTAAACATTTCAAAACTTGTTTATTAAAAGAGCAACCACTATAATATCTTTTAAAATAACAAATTGACATGAATATTTAATGCTGTTTCTAAAGGAGTTGTATAATTGAAGTGATTGAAATAAATTAGAGATAATCTTATAAATATTATTGGCGCGGCAATGGCCTAATAATTAAAGTTTATTTATTGAAGTGATTTTTATTACAATACCCTTACAGTCGCCAAAGAACCCATCCTACGAAAGCGAAAATCTAAATTTATAATACCATTTAATATAGCAAAACTTGCGATTAAAATACACTCCATTCCTTTAAACATTAGTTATTTTTTTAGGAAAATATTTTAGGTGTATTTTAATTTGAAAATAAGTTCAGTTGTTATACTATTCAGGATTTTAATTATTTATTTTCTATAATTTTTTTAAATAATGATTATTATTATTATTATTATTAAATTTATTTACAGAAATCAGACATTTCCTTTACATCATAAAAGATTTGGCAGAAAAATTTGCAGGCAGATTTCAGTTCTTTTTGACCGGAATCGGTTAAAGAATAAACTTTCTGATCATTAACTGTAATTAATCCTACATTTTTAAGTTCTTTTAGCGCAGGATAAATGGTACCGGGGCTAGGTTTTGTTCCTCTTCGTTTTTCCAATTCTCTACCGATTTGAGCTCCATTTAAGTTTTTTTTGTATAAAATCCAGAGAATTAAATAGGAAAGATAACCCTTCATGTCACAGCATTTCATGTTTCATTTTATTGATACTCATCATTAAAAAATATATTTGTTATCCAATATTGGTTAACCGATAATTATAAATAATAATATCGGATAACCAATAATGTGAAACAGATCAGGAGGTGAAACAATATGCAAGCCCAATTTGACCTACAACACTTCTGTTGCGGCCCTAATGGTTGTGAAATAGAAGTAGCTTACGGAGAAATGATTGATGCTGAATAAAAGGGAAAGAGAAATCTGAAGAATCAAGGATGCTGTTGAATGCATTCTTATTTTTTTCTTTTTGGAATTAATTTTTTTTCACAATTTTTTCAATAATTTGTGAAGATTATCACAATTTTTTGATATTATACAAAAATTTATAAATGATAATAGACTTAATTGTATTAAGGTAAAATAAGATGTATAAGACTTATTTTAATTTAAATTTATAACATTTTTTTTAAAAAAATCACATTAAAAAAATAACGGGAGGAAATATGAATAAATTTGAAAAAGATGGTTTAATAGTAACCTCTACCATGCTATTAATCCTTATTTTCTGCAGTTTCCTCACATTTATTGCATTAAAAACAGGATTCTAAAAAAAAATATTTTTTTCTTAAAAATTTATTTTTTTTTATTCTAATTATTCTAGATATTATTAGTCAGGTGAAAAAATATGGAAGAAGTTTGTGAGGTGTGTGGTGACATTTGTTATCCCAAAGGATATAATTGGGAAGGTAACATCCTTTGTCTAGATTGCTTCTTCTATTATTCAAATAGATATATAATTGATGAGCCAGCATCAACAATTGAAGAAGGAAAATGAATAAAAATATTAATATGAATATTAAAAACAATTTATTTCATAGAAAAATAATCTTTCAATTTTAGTATTAAATATTTTTATTTAAAATCTCTGATTATAATTAATATAACTCTTTTTTTTAAGACTGAGCATTATATCGTTTCCTGAAAATTCCATCATCCCTCTTTAAAAGAGAATTCCAGGTTCCATCTTCTTTAATAATACCATCCTCTATTAAGTAAATATAATCAGCCTTTCGTATGGTGGAGAGGTGGTGAGCTATCATAAAATTGTGATTTCACCATGTAATTCTTCTATTGCATCGAGTATGTGTTTCTCATTCACTGAATCTAAATTACTAGTAGCTTCAATAATAAAAGAATTTAACAAACAAGTTAAGTTTATTTTTTTAAATATATTTAGAAATAGTGAAACTGAATGTTGATCCATTCCCAAGTTTTGAATCAACCCATATATCACCACCATGACGTTCCACTATCTTTTCACATATCGAAAGTCCAATACCCGTGCCAGGATATGAATCTCTCTCATGTAAACGTTGGAAAACCCGGAATATTCTCTCATTATGTTGTGAGTCTATTCCAATACCATTATCAATCACTCGGAAAATCCATTCATCCTCCCCTTCTTCAACTGCAATGTGAATTTCAGGAGTTTCATTGCTCCTGAATTTAATAGCATTACCTATTAAATTTTGGAAAAGTTGAATAATTTGAGATTGATCCGCCACAATGGTGGGAAGAGAATCACATGTTATTCGTGCATCGTTATCATCTATTGATACTTTCAAGTTCTGTAAACTCTCATTAAAAGCTTTTTCTAGGTCAACTAATTGAAATTCTTCAACTCTACTTGAAACTCTTGAATAAGCTAACAGATCATTAATTAACATTTGCATACGCTGAGCACCATCTACAGCATATTTAATGAATTCATCAGCATCAGAGTCAAGTTGTCCTTTATACTTCTTAGCTAATAATTGAGTGAAACTGGAAACCATTCTTAAAGGTTCCTGCAGGTCATGAGATGCTACATAAGCAAACTGCTGCAATTCTTTATTAGAACGTTTTAATTCCGTTAAATACTTTTCTAGTGTCACTTCTGTCTTCTTGTGATCCTCAATTTCAATTTTTAATCTTTTATTAGCGTTATCTAGTTCTATGGTACGTTTTTCTACTTGCTCTTCTAAATTATCACGATATTTTTGAAGTTCTAATTGCACTTTCTTACGTTCAATGGAATATTTAATGGAACGCTCTAAAAGATCCGGGTCCACCATTCCTTTAGTTAAATAATCCTGTGCACCTTTTTTTACAGCATTTATTCCAATATTTTCATCATTTAAACCTGTTAAAATTATAATAGGAGTTTCAGAGCTTTCCTTCTGTACATTAAGAAAAGTATTGATGCCATCACTATCAGGTAATCCTAAATCTAATAAAATTATATCATAAGAATCGTTTTTAAGAAGATTTATCCCTTCTTCCATAGTTTCGGTAATTTTTAATCCATATGAATAATTAATGGAATCATTAACCATTTCTTCAATTAAACCCGCATCTCCCGGATTATCCTCAAACAGTAATATTTTAATAATTTTAACCATAAGTTAAATCATTCCATTAAATTAAAATTTTACTTTATACTGATGGTAGTTTCACAACCTCTAACCAGAAACTCTCAATAGATTTAATAACATTCATGAATTGATTGAAATCAACTGGTTTAGTAATATAGGAATTAGCATGAAGATCATAAGATTTCAATATATCCTCCTCAGCCTTAGAAGTCGTTAAAACCACAACAGGAATCTTTTTAAGATCATCATCTTCTTTCACTTCTTTAAGCACTTCACGTCCATCCATTCCAGGTAGATTCAAATCTAATAATATTAAATCAGGTCGAGTAGCTTTGGCAAACTGTCCTTCGTTACGCAAGAACATCATTGCTTCTTCACCATCTTCTGCAACACTAAGATTATTATTAATTCTACCTTCTTGAAATACTTCTTCCACTAATCCAATATCGCCTTCATTATCTTCAACTAAAAGAATCTCAACTGGTCTACCATTCAATCCTCTTATCATTTTACTTTAAACCTCCTTTAACCTGGTATGGTGAAATAAAATACTGAACCATTACCTAATTCAGATTCCACCCAAATATTTCCCCCATGTCGTTCAATTATCTTTTTACAAATAGAAAGTCCTATTCCTGTCCCTGGATAATCTCTCCTCTTATGCAATCTTTTAAATACTTCAAAAATTCTATCTTTATGTTTAGGATCAATTCCAATACCATTATCTTGCACTGAAAATAACCATTGATTAATTTCTCTCACAGCTGCAATATGAATTTTTGGATTATCTTCCCCTCTGAACTTTATGGCATTACTAATTAAATTCTGAAATACTTGAGACAACTGAGTATCATCAGCCATTACTTTAGGTAAAGGATCATGCGTAATAACAGCATTATTCTCTTTTATCGAGATTTCTAAATTAATTAATACTTGATTATAAATAGATTCAACATCAGACATTTCTAATTCCTTAGCACGACTCGTTACTCTGGAAAATGCTAGAAGATCATTTATAATATTCTGCATACGAGCCGCGCCATCCACAGCAAAATGTATATATTTATCAGCTTTATCATCAAGCTGTCCCTCATACCTCCGCTCTAAAAGCTGTAAATAACTTCCAATCATTCTCAAAGGCTCCTGCAAGTCATGAGATGACACATAAGCAAATTGCTCAAGCTCCTCATTAGAACGGGCAAGTTCATTAATATTCAATTTCAACATTTCTTCTGCCTTTTTACGTTCAGTTATGTCACGTGCAGCAGCAAAAACACCAATAACTCCACCATCATCATCATGATAAACCGATGCATTATACAAAACCGGTGTTATCTGTCCATTTTTATGTTTAATTTCTAACTCATAATCTCGTACAAAACCTTCCCGGAATACTTTTTGATAACCTTCTTTGGCTATCTCAGGCTCCGTGAAATAATCTGAGAAGTCTGTCCCTATAAGTTGCTTCCGACTATAACCAGTTACATCCTCAGTGGAATTGTTTATATCAGTAATTTTTCCATCAGGACCGATAGTTACTAATGGATCTAAACTAGCATCAATTAAACTACGATTATATTTAACTGCGAGTTTAAGTTCTCTTCCTGCTTTTTTGCGTTCTGTTATGTCTCGGGCGGCGGCGAATACGCCGATAACTTCGCCTTCTTCATCTCTATAAACAGATGCATTATACAAGACTGGAGTGTTATGTCCATTTTTATTCTGAATGTCAAGCGGATAATTACGTACAAATCCTTCCTGGAATACTTGTTT
>PMWA01000056.1 GCA_003166335.1 Methanobacterium sp.
GGGATCAGATAACTTAAAAAAAATTATTTCTTTTAAAAAAAAAATACTTGATTAAAACTGATGCAAGAAGACCTTCATCCCATTTTTTAATGGATTTAATGAACGCAGCAACTTGTTACCGGTTAGTTAATTCTTTCTTTTTCTATTATTTTTTACAGGCTTTATTATTTGCAATTCTAATAAAAAGTATAAAAAACCTTGTTTTACTCCATTAATTCCTCTCTTGGATAAGTGGAATAACTGAAGTTCATTTAATAAAACTATTCATTACAAAAAAAGATAGAAATGACACCATATCTGTTTCCCAACAATAATTAAGTCCGCCAAAAAAATTTTAATTCTATAAAAATAAAATATTGAATATTAATCTTTACACTCATTTTCTACTTTATCAATTCTAACTGCACAATACTTAAACTCCGGAGTTTTGGTTACCGGATCATAGGCAGGACTGGTTATAAGATTGGTTTTTGTGTTGGGAGAATGAAAAGTCATGAAAATCAATCCTTCCGGAGATCTATCAGTTAATTCTACTGGCGCTTTGATCCTACCCCTCCGGGAAACTATCCACACCCATTCTCCCTGATGTAAACCAAGTTTCTCCGCGTCAACGGGATTTATTTCCACTAGATCATGGTCATATAATTTTTTTAATCCCTCCACTACTCCAGTCATAGTGCTGGTGTGATAATGGAAAATTCTACGTCCGGTGGTGAGTATTAATGGATATTTCTCATCAGGCAACTCTGCTGGAAGTCTATAACTTAAAGGAATGAACTTACCTTTACCAGTTTCAGTGTTAAATTTATCCTGATGAAGAATAGGTGTTCCTTCATGATTTTCATTTAAGCAGGGCCATTGAATGCCCCTCTCTTCCAGACGATTATATAAAATTCCCCCATAAATAGGAGTTAAAGCAGCAATTTCCTGTGCGACTTCTTCAGCATTACTGTAATTAAAAACTTTACTTCCCATTTTCTGGGACAGTTCAGCTATAATCTGCCAATCTGGTTTAGAATCACCGATAGGTTTTATAACCTGGCGTACCCGCTGAACCCGACGATCGGCATTTGCAAATGTACCATCTTTTTCAGCAAATGAAGCAGCTGGAAGTACTAAATCAGCTAAAAGAGCTGTTTCAGTGAGAAAAAGATCCTGTACGATCAAGAAATCCATATCTTCCAGTGCCTGATGAATATTAGAACAATCCGGCTCGCTAAGAGCAGGATTCTCTCCCATAATGTATAATGCCTTTAAATTCCCCTCTTTAGCTGCTTCCATCATCTCTGGCATTTTAAGGCCCCTGTTAGGGCTGAGCTCAGTGTTCCAAGCATTCTGAAACTTCTTGGTAACATCCTTATTATCAACTTTCTGGTAACCAGGATACACATCCGGCAGACAACCCATATCACATGAACCTTGTACATTATTCTGTCCTCGGATAGGATTAATTCCCGTAAAGGGTTTACCTATATTTCCAGTAATTAAAGCTAAATTTGACAATGCCATGACATTATCAGTGCCATGAGAATGTTCCGTTATTCCTAATGAGTAAAATATAGCGGATGATTCAGTTGTAGCATATAAACGGGCAGCTTTTTTGATATCATCAGCTTTTAACCCTGTAATTTGTTCAACAGTTTCCAAGTCAAATGATTCCAATGATTTTAGAAATGCGTCATAATTTTCGCATCGATCCTGAATAAAACTTTTATCCATAAGCTCTTCATCTACGATTACTCGTATCATACCCATTATGAGTGATACATCAGTTCCAGGATTATGTTGGAGAGTTAAATCAGCGTAGCGGGCTAATTCTATATCTCTAGGATCAGCAATGATCAATTTAACATTGTTTTTCAGAGCGTCCATTATCCTCATGCTGAGTACAGGGTAACTTTGGTTAGGATTGGTTCCAATAATGAAAAGACATTGAGCAAGGGGTATTTCGTCTATCGAATTACTCATGGCACCACTACCCAGGGTTTCGGCTAATGCAGCTACAGATGGTGCGTGACAGGAGCGAGCTGAGTTATCAATATTGTTAGTGCCCATGACTACCCTCGTAAACTTTTGCATTAGATAATTATCCTCGTTAGTGCAGCGGGCGGATGAAATAGCTGCAAATGAATTTCCTTTATTACGGGAAAGTTTTCGCGCGGCAAATTCCAATGCCTCATCCCATTCCACTTTTACAAATACTCCATCCTTCTTGATGAGAGGTTTAGTTAGTCTATTAGGATGATTTACAAATTTAAATGCATATCTTCCCTTTACGCAGAGGTTTCCTTTGCTCAGGGGATGTTCGGGGTCTCCTCGAGAGGTGATGATTTCGTTGCCTCTTACCCCTAGGTAAAGTCCACAACCCACTCCACAATATGTGCAAGTGGTTTTTACCTCCCTAACAGGTTTAATGTTAGTTTTTGGCACTAAAGCTCCTACTGGACATGCTTCAACACATTCCCCGCAGGATACGCAATTTGATTCAATAATGGGTTGATCTCTAAAAGTTGTAATTTTGGTTTTTTCTCCACGATAAGAGAAATCTATGGCATTAACTCCTAATCTATCTCGACAGGTTCTTACACAAATTCCACAAAGTATACATTTCTTTAAATCTCGTTTAAAAAAGGGATTAGAATCATCAAGTGGGATTTCAGGAGTTGAATGTCTTAAATCTTCCATATTTTCTTTTTGAATACCAAAAAATGATGATATCTTTTGTAATTCGCATTGATTGTTCTGGGCACAGGTAAGACAGTCTGCTTCATGATTAGCCAGTAATAGTTTAGCTAGCATCTCTCTAGTATTTTCTACCCGGGTACTGGTGGTATAAATCTCCATACCTTCTTCAACTAGGTTTTCACAAGATGTGATCAGTTTTCCATCTTTATTTTCTACCAAACATAACCTGCAAGCTCCCATAGGCTTTAATTCAGGGTTGTAGCATAGATGGGGAATATAAATCCCATTCTCAGCTGCTGCTTGAAGTATAGTATTTCCTTTTTGAGTTTTTAACTCTAATTCATCTATGGTAAAGGTTATTTCATCCATTAAATTCCTCATGTAATAATAAAAAAAATAAATTTTATTATTTCTTAATTTTTGATTATAGTTTTCTCAGGTGGCGATGTCCTTTCTATAGCATTGTATTTCTGGCAAGATTCAAAACAGGTTCCACATCTTATACACTTACTCTGGTCAATAGTGTGTTTTTCCTTTTTATCACCAGTTATTGCATGGATGGGACATGATTTAAGGCATAACATGCATCCGGTACATCGATCTGATGAAATTACATATGATATCAGTTTTTTACAGTTAAGAGCAGGACAAGTCTTTTCTTTTATATGAGCTTGGTATTCGTCGCTGAAAAATTTTAAAGCTGTGAGAATAGGATTGGGTGCAGTTTGACCTAAACCACAGAAAGATGCATCTTTAACAGTATATGCTAGTTGAAGAAGCAGATCTTTATCACTTATTTTACCTCTTCCTTCAGTTATGTCATTTAATATTTCAAGCATCTGTTTAGTTCCCAGTCTACAGGGTACGCATTTGCCGCAGGATTCTTTTTGAACGAATTCGAGAAAATAACGGGCGACGTCAACCATGCAGGTGTCTTCATCCATAACTACCATCCCGCCTGATCCCATAATTGCTCCAGCCATTATTAAAGAGTCGTAATCTATTGGTGTATCCAGAAATTCTACGGGAAGGCATCCTCCGGATGGTCCTCCTATTTGGACGGCTTTGAAACTTTTTTGATTCTTAATTCCTCCTCCGATATCGTAAATTACTTCTTTTAACGTTTTACCGAGGGTTACCTCAATAAGACCGGTATTGTTTACCTGTCCCACTAGAGAAAATGTTTTTGTGCCTTTACTGTCATTTGTACCGTTTTCTGTGAATTCTGCAGGTCCTTTTTGCATTATAAGGGCTACGTTAGCCATTGTTTCCACATTATTTATTACTGTGGGTTTACCCCATAATCCCGAGGTGGTGGGAAAAGGTGGGCGAGTGCGAGGCATTCCTCTTTTTCCTTCAATTGACGCAATTAAGGCGGTTTCTTCNNCCTTTTTTTATCTTTATATCAAAATCAAATCCAGATCCTAAAATATTTTCGCCTAAAAGTCCATTTTCGTGCATCTGCTTCAGAGCATGTTTCAATCTCTCTAGCGCCAATGGATATTCAGCTCTACAGTAAATATATCCTTTTTTTGCCCCTATAACATAGGCAGCAATAAGTATTCCTTCCAAAACTGAATGCGGATCGCTTTCGAGAAGTGATCTGTTCATAAATGCTCCCGGATCCCCTTCATCAGCGTTGCAAATAATATATTTAATTTCTTCTTCTGAATCACGGCATAATTGCCATTTAAGCCATGTGGGAAAGCCAGCCCCTCCTCTTCCCCTCAAGCCTGATTCTTTTACATCCTGGATTATGTCCTCAGTTTCGAGTTTAATTGCTTTAAAAAATCCGGAATATCCGTCTCTTGCAAGATAATGATTTATATTGGTAGGGTCGATGAATCCGCAGTTGCGCAGAATTTTCCTGACCTGCTGTTTTAAAACTGGAAGATCATATAATTTAGGAATTCCTTCAATGGATCCTTCTCCTACAGTACCCAGAGCATATTCTGCTAGGGGATCATAACCCAGAATGTAAGAATTCACCAGCTTACGTGCTAAGTCTATTGTAACGTTACCATAAAAAATAGTTGGTTTATCTTTTTTAGTTATCGTTATAATAGGTTCTGCATAGCAGAGGCCTATACATCCCACTGTGATTAATTCATATTCTATCTGGTTTTTGTCAAGTTCTTCTTCGATGATTGATTTTACTGTAAGTGCTCCTGCGGAATTTCCACATGTTGCAGAACCCACCGTTATCACAGGAGTCTGAGATTCATATAAAAACTTATATTCTGCTTTGGATCGTTTTATTAAATCATTGAAATTCATTGAATTATAACCTTGAATTTTTATTAGTGTATAAATTCATTTTAATCTGGTCTGCAATTAAAAACCCTCTTAGATTAATAGATGATTCCTTAAGTCTTAAAAAAAATAGTATCGCATCAGATTTATTAGAAACCCTGTTAATTAATTACTTAACTATTGATCGTTAAATTTTTTTTATTCACATTCATCGGTTCATTATTTAGTTATAAAATTATATTCTATTATCAACAATATATAATTAATATATTAATTATGGGGGATTTTTAGAAATGTCTGATACATCTAAAGATGAGGATTTACCTAAACTTTATGTGGGCATAAGGGAACGATATGGAGATTATGGTAAGATATTAAGCGAACTGGGTCGGGTTGTAAAAGAAGCTGGACCAGTTGATGATAAAAACGCTCAACTCATACAGCTTGCTGCATCAGCAGCTATACGTTCTGAAGGAGCTGTACATAGTCATGCTAAAAGAGCGATTAAATTAGGAGCGTCGCCTGAAGAGATTTATCACTCCTTAATTTTGCTTACAAGTACCATAGGCTTTCCCAATGTAGCAGCAGCCATATCCTGGGTAGATGACCTTTTCGAAGATTAAAAAAATTTTGAAATAATTGTTTAATTTTTATATTTAGTTTTTTTTTGAGATTAAAATTTTAAAATTTATTTTTATAAAAATAATGGAGCTAATTATAAATGCTTAAAATGGTTGAAAATGTTCCTGCCGTGCATGTTAATAAAAAAAGCTCTAAAGTAGAGGAGAAAATTGTTTGTGATGAAGAAATAGAGATTATAATAAATGAGACTGTTTCTCGAAGGTTTTCTATTAGTCCATGCTCATTGAAGGAATTTGCTATTGGTTACATGCTAGGTGAAGGTTTAGCAATATCCATTGATAACATAACCCAATTAGATATTGAAGACAGGACAATTCATGTTGGGATTGATCTGGTTGATTTTGATATTAGGAAAGAATTAGTAGTGGGTTCTGATTGCTTTGGAGGGTGGAGACGGAAGATTGAATTAGTGGATGAAGTTAAATCCGATTTCCAAATTACTAAAGAGGAATTATTTAACTCTTTTAATAAACTAAGGGAAGAATCAAAAGTATGGAAGGAGACAGGTGGCACTCATATAGCTGGTCTTGTAAATCAAGATAAATTTCTAGCTATNNGATTTCTCCCAGAGTTTCATTGTTTACAGTGGAAGAATGCCTGCAGATATGGTTATAAAGATTGCACGGGTTGGAATTCCAATTTTAGCTTCTAACGCTGCTCCTACATCTTCAGGTTTTTCAGTGGCAGAAAAATCAGGTATCACTCTGATAGGGTTTGTTAGGGATGATAGATTTAATATTTACACTTATCCACAGCGAATTTTAATTTAATATGTTAAATTTATTCTAAAACGGTATGTCTTTGCTTAAGGTCTTCTTCAGTCTTGCCTAAGTCCACCATAAGTTGAGCTATAACTCCATCAAGGAATATAAGGGTAGTTACTTCAAACAGAGTTCCCAAAGGTGATAATGACTGATGTTTACCATTTATCTGTCGTCTGATATAATTTTTTTCTGAGTCAATTTTAGTGCGACCCTTAATATGCACCACCAAGTCTGATATTTTTCCTAGTGTAGAATCTACGTAGGAAGTGACAGCAACGATTTTTGCATCTCTTCTTTTAGCTGTCTGTGCTGTGCTTATTATATAACTAGTTTCCCCCGAACCTGAAATAGCTAAAAGGCAATCATTTTCTCCGATAGCAGGTGTTATAGTTTCTCCAACTACATAAACTCCTATTCCCAAATGCATGAGTCTCATAGCAAATGCCCGAGCTACTAAACCCGACCTTCCTAATCCCAGTAGAAAAACATTGTCACAGGAAGTTAAAAGTTTAAGCATTTCCTTAACACTTTTTTTGTCTAGTTCATCAGAAGCCGTCTTAACATTATCTATTATTTCTTCTATAGCATCGTTTAAAATCATATATACACCAAATAAGGACTAAAATATCGTAGTTTATATTATCTATTACAGCTTATATATGTTTACATGGAATAATATCTGGAAAAAATTTTATTTAAAAATTTTAATATACCTTGATATTGATGAGTCTAAAGGTTTTTGGGTATCAAAATGAATAATTTATAGTATGAAATGAAAAATGTAAAGTTATAACGTGGTCAAATGGATTATAAACCTAAATTAAGCCTGTTTATAAATGAACGTATCTTAAATTATAAGTTTTTTGAGGCACTAGATTGTGTAGCTCAGACTTGGTCCCAGAGAGAGGCTTCCAAAAAGTTAGATATATCGCATGCTGTTTTAAATCGTCGTATAAAGGATGCTGAGGATAAATTAGGTTTTAAATTAGTATATACTACTGGAGCTGGTTCAAAACTCACAGAAGCTGGTTTAGAAATCCTTCAACAATATCGTAAACTTATGACTCGACTTAGAAAACGGGAAACTCCTGTTTTATGTGGTGGTTATATATCAGCCGGGATTATGGAAGCTTTGACCATGGAATATGGTTTAGATGTTTTAATATACCAAACGGATGATGAGAGTGCTTTATATCTTGCTGATATGGATATGATAGATATTTTAACTCTAGATGATCCGGTAAAAGCATTTATGCGGGATTTGGACTTTACACCCATAGCATACGATCATCTAGTACTGGTTTCTCCAACTGATGAAAATATAAATAGCACCAGTGAGTTAGAAGGTAAAAAATTCGTGGAAATACCCGGCTCATCCCAGAGATTGGCTTGGAATACTTTGGATAACTTGAATATAGATTATGAAATAGTTAAACTTTTAAAATCTCCCTCTGAAGCCTTAAAGGCTGTTAAAAATAGTGAAGATCTTTACACATTTTTAAACAGTAGTTTTACTAATGGTTCTGATGTGTTAAAAAATGAAACCAAACATTTAATCACCCTGGTTTTACTAAATCAGGATGATGAAAGATTAAAAAAATCTTTAGAGTTTATTTTAAGTAATGGACGTAAATTAATAACTGAATTAGGCTTTGAAAGAATTTAATTTTATTATTTATAAAATGTAAGATATTAAAACTGTTATTACATATTTCTAATATTATTCTGTATTTATATTCATGAATCGGTTAATTTTAAATATTTACAAAAATAAAAATAAGGCGCGGTGATTAGTTGAAGGATAAAAATGATTTATTAGCCATTGGACATACCGCATTCGATTATATAATTCAAGTTAATCAATTTCCCGTACCTAATTCCTCAACTGCTATTAATAAAATGAAAACTTTTTACGGCGGAGCCGCAGCTAATGTAGCTGTAGTAGCAGCTAATTTAGGGGTTAAATCAAGTTTAGTATCTGCTGTGGGTAATGATTTCGTGGGATCCGAATATCAAAAAAAAATTGAGGATTTATTTATAGATATCACGGGCATGATTTTGATTGAAGATGAAAAAACACCTACTGCATTTGTAATTACTGATTCAAATAATGATCAAATTAGTTATTTTTATTGGGGAGCAGCAACTTACTTTAAAGAATCTAATCCTCCAGTTAAAATCATTACTAATGCGAGAGCAGTTCATTTAGCTACGGGGGATCCTAGTTTCAATAGGAAATGTGGTGAATTAGCACACGGATTTGGAAAATTAATATCCTTCGATCCAGGTCAAGATTTACATATGTATTCCTCTGAAGAGCTTAAAGATGTTTTGAAGATGGTTGATATCTTATTTGGAAATCATCATGAAATTAACCGTATATTACAAATAATAAAAATGGATATTGATGAATTAAGAAGATTTGGACCTAATATTGTAGTAAAGACTGTTGGTAAAGATGGAAGCGTTGTATATGCTGATGAAAAAATAAGAATTGATGCTGTGCATACAAAAACTCTTGATCCTACGGGTGCGGGAGATTCTTATAGAGCCGGGTTTCTTAAAGCTTACTTAAATGGTGAAAGCCTGGAAGTAAGCGGTAATTTTGCTTCAGCAGTTGCCTCATACGTGGTTGAAGCTGAAGGATGTCAGACTAATGTTCCTAATTATGATATGGTCATTGAAAGAATGAAATGAATATTAAAAATAGATTATCGAATTTCATTATTATTAATTTTACAAATGGAATTATTCATATACTAATAATGCCATAATGTTTAAACCATATCTATTTTTAAGTTAAATATAAACTGAATATATTAAAGAACGTTTAGTTCAAATGTTTTTTTAGTAAAAGATGTAGCATGTGAAGGGTCGATAATCTTGTAGATACTGTTTATTTGAGTTTAAAAATATTTGACAGTCAAAAAAATTTAACATGGTGATTCTATGACACAAATGGATGATGCACGAAAGGGCATAATAACACAAGAGATGAAGTCAGTTGCAAAAATAGAAAATGTTGATGAAGAATTTATAAGGAAATCTATTGCTAATGGAACTATTGTGATTCCAAACAATGTGGGGAGGAGTGCTAATCCGGTGGGTATAGGAGCAGGACTCAGAACCAAGGTTAACGCTACAATTGGAACATCTACAGATATAAATGACGTAGATATGGAAGTTGAGAAAGCTAAAATAGCAATGGAAAACAAAGCAGACACATTAATGGAGTTAAGTATAGGTGGAGATCTTGACGCTATAAGAAAGACAATTTTAAGCGTTACTGACTTACCCGTTGGAAGTGTACCTGTATATCAGGCTGCAGTAGAATCTATCAGGAAAAATGGTGCTGCAATATACATGGAAGAAGACAGTATGTTCAAAGCTATTGAAACACAGGCTAAAGATGGCATAGATTTCATGGCAATACACTGCTCGGTTAATAAGGAAACCCTTAAACGTCTTAAAAGACAGGGTCGAGAAGGCGGATTAGTGAGTAGGGGCGGAGCATTCATATCAGCATGGATGGTTCATAATGAACTCGAAAATCCATTATATAAGAATTATGAATATGTTCTAGAAATAGCTAAAGAATATGATTTTGCTTTAAGTCTTGCAAATGGTATGAGAGCCGGTGCCATAGCAGATTCTACGGATCGTGCTCAAATCCAGGAATTAATAATTCTTGGTGAATTAGTTGATCAAGCCAGAGAAGTGGGAGTACAAACTATAATTGAAGGTCCTGGTCACATTCCCTTAAAGGAAATACCAACAAATGTTATGGTACAGAAAAAACTTTGTCGTGGTGCACCTTTTTATATGCTCGGACCAATTGTTACTGATATTGCACCAGCCTATGATCACATAGTTTCATCAATAGGTGCAGCACAATCAGCTGCAGCTGGAGCAGATTTCATATGTTATGTTACACCAGCAGAACACCTTGCACTTCCTGGTCCTGAAGATGTGAAAGAAGGGGTTATTGCAACTAGAATTGGCGCATATGTGGGTGATATGGCTAAAGGTATACATAACGGTGAATTAGATTTAGTAATGGCTAATGCACGTAAAAAATTAGACTGGGAAGGTCAGTACGCAGCAGCAATATGTCCCTCTGACGCTAGATCAATTAGAGAGGCTAAACCACCTGAAGACCCAGATACTTGTACCATGTGCGGAAGTTATTGTGCAATTAAATTAGTGAATGAATGGTTAGATGATGCCAGTAAAGATGTTTTTGACTGATATTCATCTTATTTACATTTTAATTACATTCTAGACCTCTAATTCAGATTTATAATATTATAAATTTAATTTTAATATTTTTTTTTTAGTTCTAAAAAAAATGGTGATGTAAATTTTGAAACATTGGATCGAAAGAATTTCAGATGAATTAATTAACCGAAATTCAAAGGAACACGTTGTGGCAAGTGGAACATCTATATCAGGTTCTATACATATAGGAAATTCATGTGATGTTTTCATAGCGAATGCTGTAGCGAAATATATTAACGCGAGTGAAGTACCTGCTAAAACTATCTGGATAGCCGATGATCATGACCCGCTTAGGAAAGTTCCCTATCCACTGCCTCCTTCTTATGAAAAATATTTGGGTATACCCTATTCCAAAATACCCTGCCCTGAGAATTGTTGTGAAAATTTTGTAGAACACTTCGAGAAACCTTTCTTAGACATTTTAGATGATTTTGAAATTGAATTAAAAGTTTATTCTGGTGCAGAAATGTATAAAAATGGTCTTTATGATGATTATATAAGGCTGGCTTTAATCAATGCATCTAAAGTTAGGAAGATTTTCAACAAGTACCGAGAACATCCTTTAAAAGATGATTGGTTACCCTACAATCCAATCTGCGAAGAATGTGGAAGAGTTAACACTACTTATGCTTATTATTTCGAAGAAGATGTGGTTTATTATAGGTGTGAATGCGGTTTTGATGGTGTTATGGATATAAAATCAGGAGAGGGTAAATTAACCTGGCGAGTGGAATGGGCTGCACGTTGGAAGATTTTCGACGTGACTTGCGAACCTTTTGGAAAAGATCACGCAGCCAGTGGCGGATCTTATGATGTGAGTAAAATCATATCTCGGGAGATTTATGATTATGAAGCACCGTATCCCATTCCTTATGAGTGGATAACTTTAAAAGGCGAAGCCATGTCTAAATCGCAGGGTATATTTTTCACTCCTGGTCAGTGGTTAGAGATAGCCTCCCCTGAAACTCTCAATTACTTCATTTTCCGTAGTAAACCCATGAAACATAAAGATTTTAATCCTTCCATGCCTTTTCTGGATTTCATTGAGCAATATGATCGTGTTGAGAGAATATTTTATGATATGGAAGAAGCTGCTTCTGAGAAGGAAGTTGAAAAACTTAAAAAGATCTATGAGATTTCACAGATCCAAATTTCTGAATCAATGCCTTTCCAGCCTTCGTATCGTTTTTTAACTGTGGCTTATCAGATTGCGGGTGATGATGAAGAAAGAATCTTTGATATATTGAAGACTAATTCACAACTTCCAGTGGAAATGGAAAATAAAAATTTGATTGATTTGGACCAAAATGATATTAATAGATTTAGAATGAGATTAAATCAAGTTGAAAACTGGTTAAGTAATTATGCACCGTCTTTCGTGAAGTTTGAAGTTCAGAAGGAGATTCCAAAGGTTGATTTAAGTAAATCTCAAGAAGAATTTTTATTTAAAGTTTCAGATGCTTTGGAAGAGAATGATTATACTCCGGAAACGTTTCATGAGCAGATGTATCTTATATTAAATGATTTAGGTCTTAAGCCTCAGAAAGCGTTTCAAGCTATTTACAAATTGATTATTGGTAAAAAACAGGGCCCTAGAGCAGCTTCATTTGTTTTATCTTTAGATAAAGATTTTGTGATTAAAAGATTCAGAAGTCAAGCTTAAATCTTTCATAAAAAAATATAAAAAAATTATTTTAGGCAATGCAGAAATGCATTGTATTTTTTTTAATTTTTAAGTGAATTTTATTTAATTCTAAAGGTTTTTTTTAATCCGTTTTAGCATACTTTTCCGGGTTTTTTTCAAACTCTTCTAAGCATCTTTTAGCACAGAAATAGTATTTCTTGCCTTTAAACGAACTAGTCCATTGGCTGTCGCCCTCATCTACATCCATTTTGCATATTGGATCTACTGCCATTTTTTATCACCTATTTTATTATTATTGTTTAAACTCTGATTTAAAATTTTTTGAACCATCCGAGCATCCTAAATTAGTAATAAAAAAAGTAATAATTAATTAATATTTTTAAGTTTTGTGCAGGTTTTTAACGATTTTACCATCCTTGATAACAACTTCTATATTATTTGGGTTTCCCAGAGATTCTATATTTTTTAGTGGATTAGATTTGGTTATTATAATATCAGCTAATTTTCCAGGTTCAATTGTTCCGACTTTATCTTGCCAACCTAGACATTCAGAAGCAACTTTAGTTCCTGATAGTATTGCTTCCATAGGTTTCATACCTGCATCACATAATAAACTTAACTCTTGTAGATTTAATCCATGTTTTATAACTCCACTATCTGTACCCATTGCAATAGTTACCCCTGCCTTGTATGCTTTTTTAATATTTCTTCTGTGAATATCTTCTATTCTCAATGCATCTTCAATCCCATAAGCTGGCATGGATCCGGATTCAGCCAGTTCTCTATTAATTTTCATTACTAATAATGTTGGCACCAAGTAGGTGCCATTATCCCGCATCATTGCAATAGATTCCTGATCTAGGTAAGTACCATGTTCTATGGAATGTATTCCTGCTTTAATTGCATTTTTAATACCCCCTACACCATGTGCATGAGCCATTGTTTTAATGTTTCTATATCCTGCTTCTCTCACAATGATTTTCAATTCATCAACAGTGAACTGAGTGAACTCTGGTTGATCATTTGCGCTCATCACACCTCCAGTTACCATAACCTTCACCACATCCGCACCTGCTCGTAATACTTCGCGTACTTTCCGTTGCACTCCATCAATCCCATCACAGATGCTATCCGGATGTCCTGGATAAGATGTTTTCATGTCAAACCCTGATTTTAGCCAGAAGTCAAAGTGTCCTCCTGTTATAGATAGTGGGGTGACGCTGATCTGCATGCGGGGACCCAGTAAAAAGCCCTGATCAACCGCCATTTTAGCGCCGTAATCTGCTAATCCAGCATCACGGACCGTGGTCACTCCAGCATCGATTGTGAGGCGCATATTTTCCACCGCCTTATAAAAATATAGGGATAGTGGAGTATACATGGTGTCTTCAAATTTAAATCCGTTAGACATAAGGTGTAAATGGCTGTCTATAAAGCCCGGAAGCATATATCCACCATCAGCATCGATCTTTCTGATTTTAGTTTTTGGAAGATTTATTGAATCTTCTACTCCTACATACTCTATAATATTATTTTTAATTAGAATAGCAGCATTATTAACTGGTTGATCCCCAGTTCCATCTATAAGAGTTCCATTTTGGATAAGAGAATATTCCATGTGAACCATTTCCTTCAAAAGTTTACATATTTATATATTGAGCTTCTACTTCTTATCTCTTTACTAGAAAATTGAGACTATTAAGTTACTATAGATTTATTTCCTCCATTTTCAAAGAAGAAAAGAGAAAAAATTATATAAGGGCTAATTAAATATTTTTTTGAGGATGAATTATTAGAAATGTTAGGAGTGNNAAAGGTATTTCTTAAATTTTAGGATGTGAAAAAAATATGGTAATTGAATGGAGACCGTTAATAGTCGGTATATTATTTGCTCTAGCCGTATACGCCGTATCTGTGCTGTCCAGCCAAAGTGCTATAGCTCTCCTTGGTTTGTTACTTGGAGGAGCAGTAGTAGGTGTTATGATTGGGGGAGAAATTAAAGATACTTTAATTAATGGATTAATTTTTGGGGTAATAACCGGTGTGATAATTTTCATAGTGACTATAATTGAGATACTCACATCCGCATTAGGCGCAGCGATATTAGGACTTTATGTAGACGAATTATTACTGATATTAGCTATAGAGATAATTCTTGCAATAGTCGGTAGTGTCTTGGGAACTTATATGAGATCAGAAGCATTGATGACTGAAGATTAAATTCATAAAAATTAATTTAATTATTACTTTCAAAAACTAAAAAATTTTTTTTAGTTAATTCTAATTTTTTTTTTTAATTCTAAAAAATTGAGAATGCAAATATTTAATAAAATTTTATATTTAAATAATAATAATTAGGAAAAAAATATACATGAAAATCGATCAAAAAAATATAGGTATAGGATTCATAGCCGCTTTTATTATCTTAATGCTTGCATATTTTGGATATTTTATTCCATATTTTGGAATATACTTAGCCCCACTTATTGGTGGTATGCTAACGGGATATCTGGTTAATAATACTATTAAATCAGGAATGATGCATGGGACAGTTGTAGGTACTTTTATTGGAATAGCTAGTATTGCATTATTATATTTAAGATTTGCAGGCAATCCTAAATTAGCTGGTACACTGCTTATTTTCGGACTGTGGTATATAGGAACCTTTATACTCCTCGGATTAGTGGGTGGGGCTTTAGGATCCATTATTAAACAAAGAATAAAATAATTTTTTTCATAAAAATCTTAACGTTTAGAATGAATTATTTTAATATATAAATAATTATTAATGAATATTAAATTAATTTTAGTTGCATTATACATGTTAAACTGGAAAGCGATAGGAATAGGTGCTATAATTAACGCTTTTTTAACTATCTTATTAGTTTTAGCTTTCTTTCCCTTCTTTTTTTTAGGACCATTGATTGGAGGATTTTTAACAGCTTATCTAAATAATGGATATGAGAATTATGATAAAATAGATGAAAAAGACGGAATTGTTGGTGGGGCGCTTTCAGGGATAATTGGGGGTATAATAATCGGTTTATTATTCCTTTTAGGCTTTGGAGCAATAAGTGCCATTATAGGATTAATATTCATCAAAATTGGAATTATAGCCGGTGCCATTACTTTAATAGTAGGTTTAGTTATAACTGTTCTTTCTATATTTTTAGGTGCAGTCCTAGGTGCTATAGGTGGATTTATTGGAGTTGTCGTGAAACAAAATGAATATTAAAATTAAATTGAACCTAAATTCATTTTAAGCTATGAAATTTTATTCTTTTATTTTTTCTAAAATCTTAATGTTACATGCATCAGCATCAAGGTCGACAACATCTCCATCCTTCAATATATCAAATATATTATCTTTAGGCTGATCTACCATGGATATACCCGCCATTATGGCTCCAGTGGCAATAATTGGCTCTGCTTCCAAGGCTATTATAGCTAAGGGAGCTGTATTGTTCTTATGCATTTGATATATAACATAGGATCCAACAGTAGATCCTTTGCCGGACGGCATCACAAGAATTTTCCCACTTATTTTTCTGCCATACAATTCGTGATGTGGATCAATGATCATACCCGTATTCGGATCAACTCCCCCTAAAAAACTTATAGAATCTTTGGTGATAATTACTTCACCCTTAGCATGTCCTTTTGATATTTTCCTGCATTTTATAATCGTTGGCTTCATAAATGAACATTTTCCTAATTTCTAATTTTATATTATAGATCAATTTTCAGCATATATAAATATCTTAAAAAGAAGCTATTTTTTTTAATTTAACAATATCCAAAAAAAAATAAAAAAAAGAGAATATGGATTTATTTGAGGTTTAGTTTTATTCCGCCTATTCTTGGTGCTAGATAATTGTAGAATATCGCTGCAAGGGCCACGATTATGAAGTACATTACGAAAGACCTTACAATATCAAATATAAGGGCTTCTATACCGCCTAATGGTTTTCCTACTGCGCTGAGTGCTATTAATTGTTCAAGTCCTTGAAGTAATCCAAATATAGCGAATACAACTGCTATAGATAGCGCTGTTGGTACTACTGGTATGGATTTTAGTTCGTACAATGTTCCGCTGATTGCTGCAAAACTTAATTTCACTTTAGCAACTTTGGTAGCCAGATAGTTGTAGAATATTGCTGCAAGTGCGTTAACAATAAATCCGACTATAAACACCAATATTGGTAACCCAATTATTAATAACAGTGCTCCCACAATACCTGCCGTTCCCACGGCTGCGCCGGTTGGTATGGTTGCGTTAGTAATGTGGGATGCGTTAGTTAGGTTAGTAAGGTTAGTTGAGTTAGTGATGTTGGTGATGTTGGTTGAGTTAATTGCAGTGACGATGGCTCGTGATATCACTGGAATGGAACTACTTAATAGGGCTGTAATCGGTGCTAAAGACGCTGCCAGGAATAATCCTATGATAAATGCCCATATGGCTTCAATACTTGCCAGTATAAGGGCAAATGACATCACAGGGATTTCAGTTACGTCTTCCCCCTCTAATCCTAGTTTTATACCGCCTAATCTGGGTACCAGGGCGTTATAAAGCAATGCACTGAAGAAACTCGTTGATAAGTTAATGAAGAATGCGCTTATTGGATAAATGATAATTAATGCTACGCCTATCGCTGTAATCACTGCCCCAAAAATAGTTAGTTGAGGTAATAAAAGTGCAACAGCTCCAAAAACTAGTAAAATTATTACAGCTGCAATGAAAGCTAAAATAGCCTGTATTGTAGAAGACATCAGGGCGAATGGTGCTAGTTTGACTGATTTAATCTCTTTAATATCTGCCATTTTTTTCACCTCCCTTATCAATTAGTTTACATATTGATTTACACTACATTCTTTTATTCTCGCCCATAATTAAATTTTCCCATTAAATTTAAAATTGATGAGATAAAAACAATGATTTTTTTTAAAAAAAATAAATAAATTTTAAGCTCAAAAAAAATTATATATAGAATACCTTTAAAACGATCAGAATAAAAAATAATTTAAAACCAGTTATTTGATTCTGTTAAAACATTGTTTACTATCTCTAAAGCAGAACCTAGATAAGTATGTGGATCCATTATATCTGCAATCTCCTCTAGGGATAAGTATTTCCTAATTTCTTCATTATCTGATATAATTTCTTTAAGTCCTTTCCCTTTTTTATTAGCTTCAACAGAACAGCTTCTAACTAGGGTATAAGCGGTTTGTCTTCCCACTCCACGTCTTGTTAATTCTGACATTACTCTTTCAGCCATAATTAATCCATGAGTAATATTAAGATTTCTTTCAATGTTCTCGGGGTAGAATACCAAATTTTTGAAGAGTTTAATTGAAAGCTTGAGGATATAATCTGTTAAAATGCAAGATTCCGGGAAGATTATTCTCTCACATGACGAGTTAGTAAGATCCCTTTCATGCCATAAGGGATTGTTCTCCAATGCAGGAGTTACATATGCTCTTATAACTCGAGATATTCCACATATTCTCTCTGCTGTTATAGGATTCATTTTATGAGGCATGGTGCTACTTCCCACTTGTTTTTCAGGATCAAAACTCTCTCCAATCTCATTGATTTCAGTTCTCTGTAGATTTCTAACTTCCAACGCAATTTTATCCAAAGTACTGGCAATATTAGCTAGATGCATAATGAATTCAGTGTGATTATCCCGTTGGACTACTTGATTGGAAATTAAAACAGGTTTGAGACCTAATAGTTCTGATACTTTTTTATGTACGGCTAAACCATCCTTTCCCAGAGCAGCTGTTGTTCCTACTGCACCAGTCATCATACCCACGCAAAGCCTGCCTTCGCATTCATCGAGTCTTAATATTTGACGATGAAGTTCATCAGCCCACAATGCGAACTTCATGCCATATGTTGTTGGTAATGCATGCTGTCCATGGGTTCTGCCTATGCATACGTTCTTTTTATTTTTTTCGGCAAGTTTTAAAAGATTTTTAGTGAATTTTACCAGTTTTTCTTTTAGAATTATTATTGACTCTCTAAAAAGTAATGATTGGGAAGTATCTATAATGTCGTTTGAGGTGGCACCGTAATGGACATATTCTCCTGCTTTACCATCACATACTTCTGCCAAAGCTTTTACTAAGGAAACTATATCATGTTTAGTCTCTTTTTCGATTTCATCCACTCTTTCAGGAGTTACGTGATCAGTATTTGCTTTGAGTTTAATTTCTAATGCAGCCTTCTCCGGGATTAAATTAAGGTATGCTTCGGCTTCGGCAAGAACTGCCTCAACTTCAAGCATCTTTTGAAGCTTATTTTTGTTATCCCAGACTTTTCTCATTTCTTCTGTACCGTATCTAAATTCTATGGGATGGATAGCCATTTATAAAAACTCCTGATAAAGAATATTAATTTCTAAAAAAAATATTTAAATCAATCCATTTCATATTATCTAATTAGAAGAATTAGGTTAAATTAAGTTAATAGTTTATGAATTACTTAAAAATTTTAATTTTTTAAATCTATGTAAAAGAAAATCTTAACGCAATACATAAAGCCGCCAGAATAATAGTCATAATGACTACCTGAGTGGGTGTTAACTTGGGGCCTTTGGTTTCTTCTTCAAAATATCTTACCAACCCTGCTCCACTAGGTGGAAGGACTTTTTTATCTTTCTTTGCCATTTAAATCACCTGATGATTTAATAATTAATAAAGTAATCTATTATATTTATGTTAATATTATAAATTTTCAACTCTATTTATATCTTTGTTATAAATTTAATATAAGAATTTTTAAATCTTTTTTCTTCTTCATACATATTTAATGATTATATAATCCAATTATTGAACTTAAAATAGCTTAGTTATTATTTTTTTATTAATTTAAAGTTCAAATAAACTTTAGAATTCGTTTTAAAAAGCTCATAAAAAGGATAGTAAAGTTTATAGTTGACAATACACAATTATTAAAAAAGAATGCATAGAAGAACTAGTATAATTCTGTTAAAAGATGGATAAAATTTAGGATAACTTAAAAATGGATGGGTAACGGTGTATTCATGGGATACTTCAAGAGTTTAGAAGAGGATACTGACAAACTGTATGCTATAGCTAAACAAGCACGATCTAAGGGTTATGATATAGAATTAGAGCCAGAGATTCCTCTCGCAACTGATCTAGCTGAGAGGGTGGAAGGATTAGTAGGGCCTAAAGGAATAGCCAATAAGATTAAAGAATTTGAGGATAAAATGTCCCGAGAAGAAGTGGCTTTCAAGATAGCTAGAGATATAGTTATTAAAACTGATGTAGATGGAATAGAAGATAGTTTAGAAATTAAAGAAAGTAAATCAGACCAAGCAATAAGAACTGCCCTAGCAATTATCACAGAAGGAGTAGTAGCCGCTCCTTTAGAAGGAATCGCTCATTTAAAAATAAAAAAGAATTTTGATCATGGATTGTACCTAGCAGTATACTTCGCCGGACCAATACGAAGTGCAGGAGGGACAGCAGCAGCACTAGCTGTTCTTATAGCCGACTATATTCGAATTTCATTGGATTTAGATCCTTACAAGCCTACAGATAGGGAAATCGAACGATACGTAGAGGAAGTAGAGCTTTACGAATCAGAAGTCACCAATCTACAGTATTCTCCTAGCCCTGAAGAAGTACGATTAGCCGCTAAAAACATACCAATAGAAGTAACTGGAGAACCAACCGACCATGTGGAAGTGTCTCATCGAGATCTGGAGAGAGTAGAAACCAATCAAGTAAGAGGCGGAGCTTTACTAGCCATGGTGGAGGGTGTTATACAGAAAGCACCGAAAGTTAGGAAATACTCTAAAAAATTGGATATAAATGGATGGTATTGGCTTGAAAAATTTTTTAAAGACCATAAAGACAAATCTGATGAAGGAAAAAATTCTAAAGTAGAAGACAAGTATATGCAGGATATCATTGGAGGAAGACCCGTCTTATCCTATCCACATGCTAAAGGAGGATTCAGATTAAGATATGGAAGATCTAGAAATAGTGGATTGGCTGCCATGGGAGTTCACCCCGCTACTATGCAAATACTGGAATTTTTAGCCGTAGGAACCCAGATGAAAATAGAAAGACCAGGTAAAGGTAATTGTGTAATACCATGCGATAGTATAGAAGGTCCCATTGTAAAATTAAAGGATGGATCAGTATTAAAAGTTAATTCAGAAGATCAAGCAAAATCTATAAAACATCAAGTAGATGAAATCCTATTTTTAGGTGATATGTTAGTGGCTTTTGGTGAGTTCTTGCGGAATAATCATGTTCTGCTACCTGCTGCCTGGTGTGAAGAATGGTGGATTCAAACCATTACAAATTCAACTGAATATACGCAGAACCTTGAGAAAAATGAAAAAGAGTTAGAGTCATTGAAAAATAGCGAATTAAGCTCTATTGACGCTTTTGAAATTTCAAAGAAGTATAATGTACCTTTACATCCTAAATACACTTATTTTTATCATGATGCATCCATTACGGAAATAAATAATCTCAAAAAATGGTTATATACATCAGATCTGAATTTTAATAATATTGAAAAGATTGAAAATGATATTGTACTGGATATTAAACCAGAAAAAAGAATATTGGAGATATTAGGAGTAGAACACATCGTTGAAGCTAACAAAGTAGTTATAAATCGAGATAATGCACATGCACTCTTAAATACACTGCCAAAGCCGTTGGAATATGAGAAGGATCTATTAACGTTGGATGCTATAAATAAAGTTTCTCCAGTGAAAATAATGGCTAAAGCCCCCACTTATTTGGGGGGTCGTGTGGGACGGCCTGAAAAAACTAAGGAACGGATGATGAAACCCGCTCCTCATGCTTTGTTCCCTATAGGCACTAATGGAGGAAGCAGGCGTAACATTGTCGATGCAGCTAAAAAGGGAAGTATAACTGTGGAAATTGCTCGATGTAGATGCACAGAATGTGGAGTTGGATCTGTACAGGCCATCTGCCCCTCATGTGGATCAAAGGCTTTACCTACAAGTGCTAGCAAGAAGAATATAAATCTAGCTAATCTATTGAAGAAAGCGTTGGATAATGTGGGTATAAGAAAAATGGATGAAATTAAAGGGGTTATTGGTATGATATCTGAAGAAAAATTCCCTGAACCCCTTGAAAAAGGTATATTAAGGGCTAAAAATGGTGTTTTCACGTTTAAGGATGCTACTATCAGACATGATTCCACTAATTTACCTCTCACTCACTTCATTCCACGTGAAATTAAGGTTACAAATCAAAGGCTTAGGGAATTAGGGTACACTATAGATATCTATGGAGAAGAACTGGTTAATGATGAGCAGATAGTAGAGATAAAGATTCAAGATGTGGTGATTTCAGAAAATTGTGCTGAGTACCTTGTAAAAGTGGCACATTTTGTAGATGATCTTCTAGAGAAGTTTTATGGATTAGAAAGATTTTATAATGTTCAGAGTAATGCGGATTTAGTGGGGCATTTGGTGGTGGGTTTAGCTCCCCACACTTCTGCAGGTGTTTTAGGGCGTGTAATAGGTTTCACTAGGGCTGCGGCTTGTTATGCGCATCCTTACTTCCATTCAGCTAAAAGAAGAAATTGTGATAGTGATGAAGATTCTATAATGCTTTTACTTGATGCTCTCCTCAATTTCTCTAAAATCTATTTACCTAGTTCTAGAGGCGGTCGTATGGATGCTCCTCTTGTTTTATCTTCCAGGATAGATCCTGAAGAGATAGATGATGAATCACACAATATAGATACCATGCCTCAACTACCTTTAGAGTTATATCAAAAAACACTGGAGTTTAAAAAACCTTCTGAAGTAATATCTTTGGTGGATAATGTTAATAAGAGATTAGGAACTGAAACCCAATATCATGGATTGATTTTCTCTCATGATACTTCTAGTATTCATAGTGGTCCTAAGCAGTGTTTATATAAGACTCTTCCCACTATGAAGGAGAAGGTTGACGGGCAGATTAAGTTAGCAGAGAAAATTAGAGCGGTGGATCCGCGGGGAGTGGTTGAAGGTGTTCTTAACTCACATTTCCTTCCAGATATGGCTGGAAATGTAAGAGCGTTTTCCAGGCAGAAAGTGCGATGTACTAAATGTAATAAGAAGTATAGGAGAATGCCCCTCTCGGGGGAATGTGTTTGTGGAGGAAATCTAATTTTAAGCATACATAAGGGTTCTGTGATTAAATATCTGGAAATATCTAAGGAATTATCTCAAAAATATCCTATTAATAATTATTTAATTCAGAGGATAGAATTGTTGGAATCCGGTATAAACTCTTTATTTGAAAGTGATAAATCCAAACAGAGTTCACTTGATGTGTTCTTATAAAAATTAAAAAGTTATTTATAATATTATTACAAATAACTAGATAGATTAGAGTCATTAATTATATTTAGATTTATAGAAAAATATTGAAAAATAAATTCAATTTAAAAAAAAATTCACAATTACTTTTTTAATGGAACATTAGAGGGGGATATAAAAATCAAGAATGCACGCATTATTGCTACTCTTCCAACCAAAGCTCATAGCTGCGTAACGAAGAAGAACGGGATATTTGAAAGATTCAACCACGAAAAAATAGTTAAATCATGCCTGATGGTGGATGTTCCCATGTGGGCTGCAGAAAAAATAGCATCACAAGTAGCTGTAGCAGCCTATGATGGTATAACCACAAAGGAGATCAAGATGTTAGTCTTTGACTCTCTTAAAGTTATTGACGAGAAGTTAGCAGAGCGTTATTTAGCTGCAAATACTCTCAGAGTTAGAACCTCCCGGGACACTATCGAAGGTTTTGATCAAACCAAAATCGAAAAAACATTAGTTGTGGAAACCGGAGCTTCTGAAGAAGTAGCCCGAAAGATAGCCACCGACGTGCATAAAGAACTGAAAAAACTGAATTTAGAATACCTCACTGCCCCTATAATAAGGGAGATTGTTAACACTAAACTGGTGGAGTACGGTCTAGAAACGTTACGGAGAAGATACACTAGGCTGGGAATACCTGTATACAACATTACGAACCTTATCCAGAATGGTTCCCGAGATAACGCTAACATGATTCATAACCCGGAAACCGTGCATAAGTACGTTGCTGATGAAGCACTTAAACAATATGCTCTATTGCATATACTCCCCACTGAATTAGCCGACGCTCACATGGGAGGAGCAATACATATCCATGACCTTGAATTCTTTGCTGGACGTCCTTTAAACTGTCTACAACATGACCTACGCCTTTTCATTAAGCACGGACTTAAAGTGGATGGAACCGGAGACCACACCTCAGTAGCAGGCCCCCCCAATCACATTGAAACATTAATGAATCATTCAGGTGAAATAATGCTAGCCGCTCAACAGAATATGAGCGGTGGTCAGTCAATGAGTCTTTGGAATGTTTTTGTAGCACCTTTCGCTGCTGGTCTTCCCTATGATAAAGTTAAACAAGCAGTACAAATGTTCATCTACAATTTAAACATGGCATACGCTGCCCGAGGCAGTCAAGTACCCTTCACCTCTATAAACTTAGAATTCACAGTCCCCGAATTCCTGCAGAATGAACCAGCATACGGACCCAAAGGCAAATTAGTTGGAGTATATGGGGATTTTGAGGAGGAAACCCGAGCCTTACAAAGGGCATTTACAGAAACTCTTTTAAATGGAGATTCTGATGGAAAACCTCATCTTTTCCCTAACACCATCTACGCCATA
>PMWA01000086.1 GCA_003166335.1 Methanobacterium sp.
TGTACCAACCGGAATATTACAGCCAACAACTCATTAAAAAAAAATAATTAAGATTTTAAATCTATTTTTTTTGGAGAGGGAATTTCACCTTCCATTTTATTTTAATCGGTTTTAACTAAATTTTTTTATTTAAAGATTCTTTCTAATTTTTTATTATTTCTCCTGAGACATATACGTGTTAACAATTCAACTTTGAACTTCGCAAACAATGAAATCATTATTTTCATAAACAACCTTCACGAAACCAGGAAGAATCTCATTAAGATTAGACTGAATATTACCACTATAATAAAACAGTGTATAATCATCAGTTTCATATTCAACTTTATTAAAAGTTCCATTATTTGACAGGAATGATAATCTTTTATCCAATACAATGTACCCAATTTCATGCTGCGTAAAATATGATTTAGAAGTGGTATTATTTAAAGGTGTGAAATAATACCACGCGGATAGAGGCATTCCTGTTTCGGCTGTTACAAAAATCATACCATAAAAATTGTTTGACACTATAGATTTACTCTTATCACCATGATCATTGAACCACTGAGCAAGATCCACCATCGAAGGAGTAGGTGGCGAAATTTGAAATGAACCATATTGATTATTAATTCCATTATAAGCTATTAAAGGATTTTCCATAGTTAAAAACCCGAAAAATGTAGCCAATACAAATATTGATATTAGAAATGCATTTCTAAACATTTTGGACGAAAAATTTTTATAATTCTTGAGTTTATAATAAACCTGGGTTAAACCGAACCCACCCAAAATTGAAACAGGTATTAAAAGATAAACCAACAAACGAGGGGATAAAACGTTTAGACTTGCATCAAACAGATGAATATTAATTGCCAATACAATCACGATAACCCAGGTAAGTAAAAATATATCCTTTTTCTGCCTTCTTATAACTGCAGCAATAGCTCCAATCAAACCGAATATCAATGTCAAAACACCAAGATTTTCATAACTCAATAATTCTATTGGTTGATTAATCACAGTAACGGAAAAAGTAGTTACTTCTTGAATTCCCGCATGTATAATATTCATAAAACTATTGGGGAACAAAATAAGTATCCCTACAATACCAATTACTACCAATAGTATGGGTAAAATAAGGAAGGCACCATAATTTTTAAAAACATTAATATTGCGATATAAAATCAATTCAACTATTGTAAAAGCGGTTATTACCACAAATAAAACAACAGGAGCAAGTTGATGAATTAACAATATAAGTATAAATAAAGATCCGGCTAAAGTAGCGTATTTGAGCGATTTCTCTTTTAAAGAATAATAATAAAAATAAACCGCTAAAGGAAGAAAAATTAAAGCTAAATTTTCTGGCAGCGGAAAAATAAGACGATTACCTAACAATAAACTGGCTATTATTAAAAAACCAGCTGATATACCCGCAATGGTTCCGTAAAACTTACGACCCACATAAGAAACAGACAAAACCACGAACATGACTAAGAATGGCTGAAAAACCCGAGCAATCTGGAAAAAATTAGCTTTACTTAAGATACCCAACGAAGCAAGTAAAAAGTGAAATAGTGGAGGATAATTAATGCTATAACCTGATTGACTATGCAATAATGGATTTGTTAATACAAATCCATACTTTGCATAAACATGGGCAATTAATACATGGTTTATAATGTCCCAGCTTAAAGGCCACTGATACGTCAAAGTTGGAATTAAAGCTAAACAGAAAGCTATTATAGCAGGTATAATCCAAAATAAACTTCTAAATCGATTCCTATTAATATTCATTCAATCACTATTATTGGAGTTCGTTGAAAAATTTTAAATTCATGATAATATAAAACTCTTGCCAATGTTTAATAATTAATAGTATAGGGTTGTAGATTTTTAGAAGTTTATCTAGCGTTTTCTGTGTTGTTTTTGTTTGTTGATAGTTTTTTGGTGCTTTGTTTGGTAAAAGTGCATTTTATAAATGGTATATTTTGATTTTAATCAATTTTTAAACCGTAAAATTTATTAGGGAGGAAGTAAATACTTTATCAAGGTGTTTAAATGAAATCTTCATTGATTTGTGACAAAAAAGACTCCAATGGATATTGTTGAGCAAGATACTTAAATTTTTCGATTCTAAACTTGTAAAGCAGGAATAGCCAAACAAAGCATAAAACCCTCTGCGAAAGCAGGTATGATGTTTAGGTATAGATGTGTCATTATTTTTCTCTTCAGACGTCTCTTATGTTATCAATGAATTAAAAAGGAGATAAAAGCTCCGTGAATTCTATTTTCTTGAGTCAGTTATCATCAGCAATTAAAACCCTCTAAATCTCCAAAATTACTCGCTTGCGTTTTCTTTTTTCTAAATTTTCTAAGTAGAACATTTATGTACTTAATACAAAGGTGAATCCAACATAAAGCAAGGAAGCTGAAGAAAAATAGAGCTTAACGTTAACATCTTTTCGAAAATTTTTATTAATAGCTACAAGTGTTTAAAAATTAGAGGCTATATAGATCCGTGCTTCCTTATTAAATCATTATAACTGCTTATTTAATCCTTAATCTCTTCCTATTCGACCATACCATCAACTAATTCATTTACCTGGAAAAACAAAGTAAATTATGAAAGATTTAATTTATTATTTTTTTTAGTCTAATTTGATGCGGTTACTATGAAAGCGGTTCTCCCAACCTTTTCCCATTCAATAGTGTTAAAACCTGTATTCTCTAGTAATTTACGAATATTATATTCAGAATACATTTTAACATCACCTTCATGAGTATGTGGCATGATTAAGTTAAAGATTTGTCTTATAGGTGTGGGTGCGTATGGATCGGCAATTATGATTCTTCCTTTTGGATGAAGTACTCTTCTAAATTCTGTTAAAGCATTTTTTGGATGAGGATAGTGGTGAAATGAATCCGTGCATATAACGACGTCAAAACTTTCATCATCAAAAGGTAAATATTCAGAGTCTCCTAATCTTAAATCAGTCTTCTCTCCCAGTTTTTTCCGGGCAATCTCCAGCATATCCGGTGAAAGATCTACACCTGCAATTTGAAAACATCATATTTTGAGAAAATGAGTGCTAAAAGATTTCCAGTTCCGCAACCTACATCTAAGAGCTTATTAAATGAAAACTGATCTAATTTAATGAGTACCGTATCATACAATCCTCGAGCATGTTTACTATAATTGGTGGAATCATATTTTTTAGCTTGCTTATTGAATTTATCCTTGGTTTCTTCTTTGTAATCAATACTTTTCTTATTTGGCATTTATATTACCCATTAAATTTAGCTTTAAGACTTAATAAATTATAATTATTCAATTAACTATTAGTTAAATTTGTATAAATATTAATAAAAAATTGAAGGATTTTAATTATCAAGAACTAATAAATAAAAACTGAAATAATATTTTATATTAGATAAGTAATAAGTAAGATATAAATTAAGTGACCATATATTTCGGTAGTGATGACTGTAACTTCTATGCTCTTAATTCTAATGGAACATTGAAATGGATGTACACCACTGATTATGCTATAGATTCATCTCCAGCTATTGGATCTAATGGAACACTTTACTTCGGTTGTTATGATGATAAGTTATATGCTATTCAGGATCCTCTTAAAGTAAATCAATCTCGTCAGGGAGGATATTATAATAATACTCAAAATATTATATTGTCTATCAATAGAACAGAAACGATTTATTACACTACAAATGGTACTACACCGACCATTAACTATGCTAAATATATTGCACCAATCATTATTACTACAACTACGACCCTAAAATATTTAGCAGTTGATTCATTAGGTAATAAATCACCGGTTTACACGCAGACTTATATTATTGACAAGATTCCACCTAAAGTATCTTCAACCTCACCCACAAATAACGTCACAGGAGTTTCCTTAACTTCATCGGTAACCATTAAATTTAGTAAAAACATTATTGCAGGATACGATTACTCAGGTATTTACATTAAGAATCTGTCCACGGGTAATATTGTTCTGCTAGCTTCTAAAATCATTAATGGTAATACTTTAACCATCAAAACAAGTTATAATCATCTGAGTAATGACAAGTATCAGGTTTATATACCAGCAGGAGCAGTTAAAGATGAAGCAGGCAATAATTTAACAGTAGCATATACGTTTAAATTTAAAACTGTATAAACAAAAAAAAACACCAATCTTCATTTTTTTTATTTTATGGAATTTAATGTTCATATCTAGAGTAAAATGTTTAATTAAATAGAAATATAATAATGTATATACGACTTTTTTAGGTGAATTAATATAAGAGGATTATTTTAACAGACGTTTTAGGGATAAAAATACAATGAAAAACAATTATATCCTAAAAATTAAAGGTAAACATAAATTGGATGCAAAAGATATTTTATTGACTATTATAGTATTTTCTTATTTTATAATATTATTTATTCTTGCTATTTCACTTGCAATTTCTACAATATTTGGATTGACAGGTATTTTTGTTTTAATTATCCTATTTTTAGTAATAATTGGAGTAATAGATTATTTAATATATAAAAAGATGTAAACCCAAGGTCTTATACTTAATGATGTCATTTACATTTTTTGGGTTGATTAGGAAATTTTTAATAATAATAAAATATATAATTAATATTCATGAAAAATATGATGGATTGCCCGGATTATGATCATAAAATTAGTACCTCAAAACAATCATGCCCTAACTTCATTCTAAGTTTTTATTATATGAGGATTTATTGGGGTTGTTTTGGTTATCATAATTTTGCTAGCCAGATTATCCAATAAAAAATAACAGAATTATTTTACAAAATAGAATGAGTATCTATTTTTTTTCTCCTAATCTTGATATTAAAAAAAAATGAATTAAATCTTAGTTAAGGCTATTTTAGCAGCGTTTTGTTCAGCTTCTTTTTTACTTCCACCGGTACCCATTCCATAATTTTTACCTTTAATTAGGACAGCCATGGTGAATGTTTTATCGTGTGGTACTCCTTCTTCTTTTATTAACTTATAAATTATATCACGATAGTCCTGATCACATAATAGTTTTAATTCTGATTTATAATCATAAAAAAAGATGTCTTTATTATTTATATGTGGTATGACTGTTTTAGCGACAAATTCTTTGACACTTTCCAGGCCTAAATCCAGATATAAAGCCCCAATAAAAGATTCAAATACATCGCTAATAACTGAATCAACTTCTCGTCTGATTAATTCTGGATTAGAACCTAATTTTATATATTGATCTAATCCTAATTCCATCGAATAAGTGTAAAGTGCTTTTTTACATACATAATTAGAACGTATACGGGTTAATTGGCCTTCAGTTAAATTGGAATCCATGTTATATAAAAATTCAGATACTACCAGATCTAAGACGGCGTCACCTAAAAATTCTAATCTTTGATAACATTCACAGATGTCATTCTCATTGGAGTAAGACTCATGAAAAAAAGCCACCTCATAAAGATGAGTATTAATTGGTTTAATGGAAAACTTATTTAGCAGTTGCTTGGTTACCATTTTTCGTATCGTACTATTTCATCTATTTTTTTCCTTTGTTTTGGTCTTTCTTTATCATTGGGATAACCTAATGGAGTAAATATCAGTGGTAGTACGTTTTCTGGAATATTTAATACTTCTCGTGCTGCTTTGAGGTCAAATCTTCCTATCCAACAGGTTCCTAATCCTAGGTTGGTGGCTGCGAGAATCAGATGGTCCATGGCTATAGTAGTGTCTACTTCAGTGTAATTTTTACCGTCGTTACGTATCCATCCCTCTTCAGGTAATGCACAGGCACATATGAGAACGGGAGCTTTCACAAAAAATTCTGCAGGGTAAATACGCTTCAAATTTTCTTCTTTACCATTAGTTTTTATAACTATTAATTGGAAAGGCTGTTTATTATGTGCTGTAGGAGCTAAACGCGCAGCTTCAAGTATTAATTCTAGCTTTTTATCTTCTACTGGTTCAGATTTATATTTACGTACACTATATCGTTTTTGGATCAGATCATTAAATTCCATAAATTTTTTCACCTCAAAAAAACCCTAAATCCTTTATCAATCAATTATAATAATACTTAAATAGTAAATAAATTTATCTGAAACATTTTTTAAATTAACCTAAATTTTGGAAGAGATGAAATAATGAAAATATTTTATCATAATGATGAGGATGGGAAATGTGCTGCTCATGTAATTGCAAAAAAATTCCATCACACTCGTCAGATGAATAATGAAGATTATATAGAAATTAATTATGGCATGGAATTTCCCTTAAATATCATCGAAAAGGATGAGGAAGTATTTATTGTAGATTATTCTATTGAACTTGATGTGATGGATCGATTATTGAATATAACTTCCAATGTTTTTTGGATTGATCATCATATTACTGCTATTGAAAAATATATGAATTATTCTCATAAGTTACGTGGATTAAGGAAAGTTGAGTATTCTGGATGTGTTTTAACTTATCTATATTTATATAATGTTTCTTTTGACCAAGTTCCTATGCCTATAAGATATATTGGTGATAGGGATACTTGGCAGTGGAGATATGGGCAAGAAACAAAGCTTTTTTGCAGCGGAGCTGAACTTTATGATTTACACCCGCTAAGTCCTGATTGGAAAATTCTTTTTAACAATCCGGATACTGTTAAAAAAGAAGGTGTAATAATTGAACAGTATAAAACACAAAGAAATAAAGATTATGTGAAATCGTTTGCATATTACACTGTTTTTGAAGATCATGAAGCTGTGGTTGTTAATATTGGACATGTAGGATCTGAAATATTCGATAGCATAAAAAAGAAACCATTATTAATAATGTACGTCCATGATGGTAAAGAATATAAGGTAAGTTTGCGTTCGGAAACTATAGATGTATCTAAAATAGCATTGAAATACGGTGGGGGAGGCCATTCCGGTGCATCTGGTTTCGAATGTCAGGAATTACCATGGAATTTAAATAGATTAATTTTATACTAAAATATAATTTTTTTTAACTATTATGTATACGTTCAAGTAAAAAAAATATTTACTTTAAGTTAACTCATAGTTAATTATAATACCTTATGCTTTAACATGTCTTCAAAAACTTGTGGATACTTCACAAATCATATTCGGAAGTAAGTATGTTTGGACTACAAAATCTGCGTGCCAGTAACTATTAAAAGTATAAGGGAATATGAAGGCTTAAAGCATATAATATAGTTAGAATCATGAAAGATAATGCTATAAAGTTATTTCCAAGGCTAAAAATAATAATAATTTAAATGTTGAATTCTTAAATAAAAAAAAATTATTTAACTATTTATAACTTTTTTTAATTAATAAACAAATTTGAATGAAACTATCTAAAGCTTACAAATGGTACTAAACACCGTTAAAAGTATATCTGTTTTATTGATTATTTTAAATTTATTAGTATATTTTAATGTATAGGATATTTTATTTTGGTTTCCATTTAAGAATCTGTTTGGGAATGTCACTGTATTTATCAGATGAGTCCTTAATAATATTTTGAAGTGTAGCAGTACAAGTTCGAAGAAGTTCAATTGAATTACTATCATTTTCCATCCGTTTAATAGATTCTATCAGTAAGGAGTTAGCTTGATCTGTCTCTTCAGGAGTTGATAACTTACCGTTATTAGAATTACTTGTAATTACATCGTTAAATGTCACACATTCCAGGTGGAGTCCTTCAATACTCATTTTCTTAAGTTTTTTTTCATAAGTCAAATAAATTCACCCCTTTGTTATGATACTATTATTAATTCTCAGCTATTTACATTTTATGACGTCTTTATGGAAATACACTATCCGGTATTTTCAGGAATTTCATTTTGATATAACTGAAAAAAATCTGCTTTAGCCATTTCAATATCCTTGGGAATTCCCGCATAAAGGAAATTCAAATATTTATGCAACCTAGTCCATTCTTCTTGATCAATAGAATATTGTTCAGAGAACCCAATTATTATATTAAGAGCAACTTCAACCTTTTTAATTAGATCTGAATCAAGTTCACCGTTAGAATCATGATGATCAAAGCAATCCTTTAAAAAAACTTTAAGTTCTTTTTTATAATCAACCCAACTTTCATTGTCATATTTTCCACTAAAAACCATTTGAAAATCCATCCAGTTATTTTTTATTGATAATTAATTCTATTAATTTTTATATTTACTTTTTTACTGTTTTCATGTAATAATAATTAAATTTAAATTTTTATATGGAATGTAGTGATAAAAAATTAGATTTTCCTCATTCTTAATATAATATTTTTTATAATATTTTTTTTTAAAAACCCAAGTTATTTTCCTATTTATTCACAAAATTTTCAACGTCTAAAATAAAAATAGTTGAAATCAGAATTATTGTTCAAATGTTTAATTATAATATATTTGAGATTGAAATGATGTTAATGGTCAAAAAATGCTCATAAAATTCGTTATATTTAAATAACATGGAGTATTTAATTACATTTCAGTGATTAATATGGGTGAATTCCCGATAGCTCCAATAGGAAGATTAATAAAAAACGAGGCGGAAATAGTCAGTGCAGGTACAGAAGAAGCTTTAGAAAAAGTTTTAGAACAATGGGCTGAAAAAGTCGCCAGACAAGCAGTTAAACTCGCGAAACACGCAGGAAGAGTAACAGTTAACGCGTCAGACATTGAACTTGCCCTCAAAGAACTGGCTTAACAAAATTTTCTAACTTTTTTTTAATTCAATTCTAATTTTTTTTAAATAACCGCAAAGTAGGATTATACATTTCTCCTGATGTTTTATAACATTCTATTGATTCTAATAAATCACTTTTTTTCTCAAAAAATTGTCCAAAATAAATCATGCGTTGAATTAATTCTTTTAAAGTGTTCCTCAGCTCATTAATGTCTTTAGGATCTACTTTTGTACTTCTTCCATGAACTATATCACTTCTTATCCCATAAAACTTCTTAATTTTCGTCATGATGGAAACTCTATTTTCTGGAGGTCTGAGAATCATTCCAACTGATTCAGATATAAATTTGGTAATCGGTATTTCCAGTGTATGAGGAGTTAAAAATATTTCCATACATATGATTAGGCTAAGGAATTCATTTTTTATGTCATTTTGAATTTGAGAAATCCTAAACCAATGGATGCTTAGAAGAATAGTATGTTCAAAATGAGTTTTTTGGTTATTTGGTTTTTTTATAATATCAGCAATCTTAAAGATGCCATTATCTTCCATTATTTTTAAGTTGTAATTATTAATTTTGAAATTACTTTGAGAATGTTTTAAATTGTCAGCCCAATAGCGTACACCATATTCGGGATTATAACATATTATACTTCCCGGACTGGTGGTTAACACTTGTCCTTGAAATCCGACAGAGATTTTATGAACATCTGAATAAATAAAAGGTATAGCATAACTTATTAGGTCTAGAACTTTTGAAGTTTCTCTTTCGGCTTCTTCAATTGCCCATTTTGGTTCTGAAAAAGTTTTAAATTCGGAATAAATTTTACCAATATAATCTTTAGTTGAAAAAAGCAATTTCTTTTCAGGTTCATCTAAATTTTCTGCAATTTCATTGGTCATCTCTTTCAAAACTACATTACCTAACTCTATTGTGGGATTCTCAATATCCAATTCTATTCCCTCTAAAAATAGACAAACTATAATTTCCTGGAAAGGTTTTTCTAAAATATCAACGATAAATGGATTTAATTCTGCTTCTTCTATTCCTAATTTTAAAATTTCACTTATTAATTGATCAATAATTTCATTCATATATTCATCTGAAAAAGCCTCATTGGGGAATGAATGATTTTTCTTTAATCCTCGTAAAATCTTTCCCCTTAAAATACCATATGTACGACGAAAATCTTTTATATAAAATAGAGTATCTTCAGAAGATTTAATAATACGAAAATCATCTCCTGGCCACTGTGATGTAACGGACTTAGCAATTTTAATTGCTTCACAAATTATATCTTTATTCGTATCGTTATCCATAAATTATCATCTATAAAGCTTTTTAAGAAATTTTTTTTAACCATATGTTCTATGAATTAATAATCTATTTAATTGAAAAATTAAGGTTAAAATTCAGACCTAATCTTTTTATTATTAGAAACCATAATTGTATGAATAATTTTATATCTTCATCTTTTTTTTAACCTATTTTTTTAAAATTAAATTAATGTTTTACGGTTAAAATCACTTCAGATTATAGGATGGTTTAAAAAGAAAGGTTTGAAATCCTATTCATGGCTTCTTTAGTATTTTCTAGCGTGTTGAATGAGGTGAGTCTGAGGTAACCTTCACCACTAGGACCAAAGCCTACACCGGGAGTGCCTACAATATATGCTTTATCAAGTAATAAATCAAAAAAATCCCATGAATTCATGTTTTTAGGAGTTTTAATCCATATATATGGGGAATTAACTCCACCGTAAACATTTAACCCAATACTTTTTAAACTTTCACGTATGATGGCAGAGTTTTTTATGTAATAACTTATTGATTCTTTAATTTCATTTTTTCCTTCAGAAGAGTAAACTGCCATGGCTGCTTTTTGCACGGGATAAGATACACCGTTAAATTTGGTGGTTTGACGACGGTTCCAGAGATAATTTAACGGATGTGTCTGACCTTGAGCATCATATCCCATTATTTCCTCCGGTACTATGGTGTACGCGCATCTTGTTCCAGTAAATCCTGCGTTTTTTGAAAAGCTGCGGAATTCTACAGCTACTTCTTTTGCACCATTTATTTCATAAATACTGTGTGGTATATTTTTTTCTTGTATATATGCCTCATAGGCAGCATCGAATAGTATAATTGATTTATTATCTATTGCATAATCAACCCATTCTCGTAATTGTTCCTTGTTTAAAGTAGTGCCAGTGGGATTGTTAGGGTAACATAAATATATTAAATCTACATTGGATGATGGTAGTTTGGGTATGAATTCATTTTCTTCAGTGCAGGGTAAATAAATTAGATTTTGGTAACGTCCATCATCGCTCATGGGTCCTGTTCGGCCTGCCATAACATTACTATCTACATAGACTGGATATACGGGATCTGTAACTGCTACCTTGTTATCGAGGCTGAAGATTTCCTGTATATTTCCGGTGTCGCATTTTGCTCCGTCGCTTATGAAAACTTCACTTTCATTTAATTGTATGCCTCGGGGTTTGTAATCATTTTTAATGATTTCGTTAATTAGAAATTCATAGCCTTGTTCTGGTCCATACCCATGGAAGGTGTCATTCACACTCATCTCATTTACTGCGTTATGGAATTCACGGATAATGGCATTGGCTAGTGGTTTAGTGACATCTCCGATTCCCATTTTGATTATGTTTGCTTGGGGATGTTCTGTTTGATAATTTTCAATTCGTTGTGCGATTTCAGCGAAGATGTAATTGCTTTTAAGTAATAAATAATTTTCATTGATTTTTACTGCCATTTTTAAATTTTCTCCTGTTATTTAATGTTATAAATATTATTTTAAAACTTAATTCAATTAAAATATATTTTATTTAACTTAGCCAATCTTTATTCTCAAGTGCATTAAATATTAAAATTATATCTTATTAAAATAATTCAATTATATAATTGTAATAGTTAACAATTTTTTATTAATCACTATAATATAAGTAATAGAATAAGATTAAGGTTTATAAGTAATTTATAAGTATGATATGGGGGAAGTTTTTTATGAGTAATAAATTCATGAATATTCTATTAGTTGAAGATAATCCTGGTGATGTTTTAATTATAGATAAAATGCTTAATGAAGTGGTTGGCACTGATTTTAAGTTAGTGAATACTAATCGATTGGAATTGGCATTACAACATCTCTTAAAAGATAATTTTGATGCCATGCTTCTTGATCTGGGACTTTTAGATAGTCAAGGTATGAATACTTTCGTTACTATCAAAATGCATTCACCTAAATTACCCATAGTGATTCTTACTGGATTGGTTGACGAAGAATTTGCTGTTAAAGCTATTGGAGAGGGTGCTCAGGATTACTTAATTAAAGGTCAAATTGATGGTAAATTACTGATTCGTAGTATTAGATACGCTATTGAACGTAAAAATGCGGAAGAGTTGATTAAGAAATCTTTAGAGGAAAAAAAGGTGCTTATTAAGGAAATTCATCATCGGGTGAAAAATAATTTAATGGTGATTTCAGGGTTACTAAATCTACAATCTCAATATATCCATGATCAGAATGATTTAGAATTTTTCAAAGAGAGTCAAGCACGAGCCAAGTCAATGGCGTTGATTCATGAGCATTTATATCAATCTGATAATGTTAAGAGTATTGATTTCGGTGAATATATCGTGAAACTATCAAATGATCTTTTCCATGCTTACAACTGTGATGCTAGTCATGTTAAATTTGATATAAATGTTGAAAATATTATGGTTGATGTAGACACTGCGATTCCATTGGGCTTGATTGTAAACGAATTAATATCTAATAGTCTGAAGCAGGGGTTTCCTGATGGTAGATCTGGTGAAATTAAAATTAAATTCCACCATTATCATGATAAACTTCAATTAATTGTGAAAGATAATGGAATAGGTCTTTCAGGAAAATTGGATTATAAAAATACTGATAGTTTAGGATTACAACTTGTGAATTTATTGACAGGTCAAATTGATGGCGAATTAGAAGTGAACATGAATGGAGGAACTGAATTCATTATATCTTTCACTGAATTAAACTATAACTAGATTAAAATATTAGAATTCATTTTAAAACATAGTATGCTGCTTTTAAAATCTGATTTAATTCAATTAAATAATTCCTAGAATAGTAAATAATTATTGTAGTAATAAAAGCTAACACTATAGATAATAAAATTTCCCTGGAATTAATATAATTTAAATATATATACAAAATACCACTAGTTAATCCTAAAATAAGTAATATTAATCCGGATTTCCTAGTTTCTTTGAAATAAGTTAACATTAATGCTATGCTTAACATGAAGGATACATTAATTGAATTAAAAACAAGAAAATATCCTAATATCATATTTATAATAAATCCTAAAAAGCCAGCATACACACTGTATAAAACAATATCCATGTATTCATCATCCTTTTTAATCCAGATATAAATTAACCAAGCAACAAATATTAATGGTAAAAAATTTAGACTTATAGAAATGTTAATTGAATTCAAATCTATAATATTTAATAAAATCATGATAATTACACTTCTTTTCAAAAAATATTCTCTTTTATTAAATAATCTCATAGTAAATTTTATAAATTAAAATTTTATTATAATGTATATATGTTGAATATTCAGATAATCCTTTATCTAACACAACTTCTATACGTAAAATTTAATTAGTCTCCTAAATATGGATTTAGTTTAACGCAAGCTAATACCGGAGCTCTAAAAGTTAACAAAAATTGTGTTAACTGAATTTATTATAATTAAAAATCCACCCAAATCCATTATAAAATAATTATTTAAATACATAATTTCATTTTTTATATTTATATTAAGAATTAAAATTTCTTACCCATTTATAAAAGCAAACAAAAATTTTTGGGGGTGAATAACTATAGAAATTTCTATGTTTAATAAAATTGGATTTAACATTTAAAAAAAATTAAATTCTAATAGAGTATATAATAAAAAATTAATTTCAATGGATGTGTTTTAAGATGGGAAATATTAAAAAAGAGTATAAAATATCTGCTCCTATAAAGGAAGTTTGGAAGGCTTTAATTGATCCTAAAATCATTGCTGAATGGGGTGGTCGACCAATCAAGATGGATGCAAAAGTTGGCACTGAATTCAAGCTTTGGGATGGAGATATCCATGGAAAAAATATTGAAGTAATAAAAGAGAAAAAGCTGGTTCAGGAATGGTTTAGCGGAGAGTGGCCAAAACCATCAATAGTAACTTTTATACTTCAAATCCAGGATCATGAAACAATTTTGGAACTCGAACATATCAATGTACCAGATGAGGAAGTAGATGATATTGACCAAGGATGGAATGATTACTACATTGGTCCAATGAAAGAATTACTCGAGAAAAAATATGTTAAGAAAAAATAATTTTTTAATACCTTATTATTTATAAAAAAATTTACTCGACAAAATAAATCCTATAATTCCAAATACAATTGAAGCAATATATATTATTAATCAATAGCATATGTAACTAAATAGGGAATTATTTATTAAACTCCAAACATAAAAGAAACACTAATAATATCTGGAAAATATACTGAATCCTAATTTATCTAGATTAGATAATTATCATATTAAATATTATATCATAAGAATTACAATTAGAATACTTTTTACAAATATTTTCATTTAACGAACTTGATTTTTTTTGTAAACGTTTTGGAGATTTTTTTGTGGTGTTTTTTTGCAAATTTTCTTTTTTTTCTCTTTATTTTGTTCTATTTTCACAATTTTTTTGGTTAACGTTCGCTAGGGGGTGTTTTTTTGCCTGAGGGTGTTTAGTTATAGTAGGTTGTAGCAGAAGCAGTTGAAGATGTTTTTATTACGGCGTATGGCCGTTCATCTGGCGTTTTTTTACGAGTTATGCGTTTGTTTTCGCATTTTTTCCCGTATACTTAGTGGATGGTTACGTGTGGAGCGGTTCATGGTGGCGTTATGGCATTTGCAAGATGCTCCGAAATATCAGCGGTCCCTATATGCAACTTCTCCTGGTTTACTGAGGTCAATTTGACTATCATGAACCGAAGCAGGAGTGGTTTCTATTTCTCTTATTAAACCATAGTCAATGTCCATTTTTACTGTGTAATTTATATCCGTAAATGGGATTTTCCGCCTTTCTTAACCCATTCACCTTCTTTGTTTCGCCTAGTTTTGGTTTCAGGTCCGCGTGGTTCATCCACCTTTTGGTGACCTGGTTCAGCTGTTATAAACGTAGCATCTTGTATAACGCCTTCTTTAATCTTATAATCCCTTGGCATCTATCTGTCGTTGCAGTTCTTCCCATATTCTTTCTTCTTTACCCGTATCGATTAAACGTTCTCTGAAAGCCCAGACCGTGGAACGGTCTGGGATTCTTTCAGGGAATCCTAAAAACTTGTGAAAGGAAATACGATCATTAGCTTGTCTTTCAAGCTCAGGATTCCGATAAACCATACCACGACTGTAAAATCAACATCTTAACCATAACTATCTCATCATTATTAGGCCTACCACCTCGTTCTGTGTGATTATCATACATTTCCCGAATAATTGGTCTAAAAACTTCCCAATCAATAAGCGGATCAATCTCAGCCAACTTATCGCCCAGTTCTTGCACACGAGCATACTGCTTACTCATGAAATAATTCTCAAACGACTTCATAATACCCCTATTAACCCAATAATATTTAAATATTATGTAAACTACATTTAAACCCACATTAACTGAGAAAACACAAACCCCAAAGTTAAAATCAAAAAAAAACAAACTGCTTTATAGAAATTCTCTTTAAAAATTTGAACTCACTCAATTAAGAGTGCTCAAAAAATATATTTTTTATTTCATTAAAAAAAAAGGTAAAAAAATATTTAGGGTTTTTGAAATTTTTTATTCCCATAAATATATTTATTTTTAGCTTTAGACATCTACGTTGTAGATGGATTCTGCGCATTGAGTCATAGTGCTGGTGGTTAAACCATAATAGTATTGTATTCCATTATCTAAGAGATATTGAGCTGGATTTGCAATTCCTGTGAATGATGCTGGATCGTAGTTATCATCATGTGCACGTGGTAACCATGCTAAACCATTGATGTTAGTTGCTGTAGGTGTATAAACAACGAAATCCGTCCTTTTTCCGAGGATATCCTTATACCAGGTACTTGATTTCTCAGCTATTACTCCAGCGTCAGCTCCACCATAAATTTCAACAATAACCGCATTACTAGGCACACTAGAATCACTTAACACACTGTCATGTGTATCAGGTCCTAATCCCATGTCATAAGCTTTAATTCCTAATTTGGCTAAGGCACTGATTAAATCATCAATCCTTGCTGTGTCTGTTTGAATATTATTTATATTGTCAGAACATATATAAACAGGTCTTAATGCAGCGCTACCTTCGGATGATACAGTGTTTGCGATGACTTTGGACCAAGGCTCTACTGATACGTAACTGGGTAGTCTATTGTTAGTGTTTTGGAAGTTCAGTAACTTACTGAAGGTGTATACTAAGTTATTGAAATTGATTTTACCGAGTGAACTGTTAACGTAACTGGGTGCTTTTACAGTTGATGCTATGCTTGTCTCAATACTCTGTGCAATGTTAAGGTACTCTGATTTTAAGATATTTCCACTTTTAACTGTTTCAGTGGAATTAGTTGGAGTAACCACAGTTTTAATGGTTATTGGTGTGGTTAATCCTTTGTTAATGTTCAGCAAGTTTGCTGTGATTAATTGTAAGAATTGTGGCATTGTAACTTCAGTGTTAGCGATTGTAACGTAATTGGGTAATCTTTGGTTGGTTTGCACAAAATTAGTTATGCTGGTTGCTGCAGTGTTAATTTGCTTACTAGTGAAACTTACACTAGCGGGTGATCCAGCAGCTTTCACAGTTGATGTAGTGTTAGTTGCGGTTGTGGTTTTTGTAGTAGTAGTTGTAGTTGTCGTTTTAGTTATGTTTGTTACATTTGTTAAATTATGACTTGTAGTGGAATTTTGATTAGAAGTCCCATTTGTA
>PMWA01000071.1 GCA_003166335.1 Methanobacterium sp.
GCTCCATGGCCTACTGTTGATTCCATAGTAATAGCCTTACCCATAGCCTTTGTACTTACAGTGGTGGTGAGTCTGCTGACTAAACCACCTAGCAAAGAACACCTTGAAAAATGTTTCAGTGGAATAAAATAAAACTAAAAATATAAATCTCCCTTTTTTTTTACTCCAATTTTTTTGGGGGATTAAATAATTCTTTTTTTTATTTTAAAGGTTTGGGAAAAAATTTTTTATCCATCTTCCAACATATATAATACTAAGAATTAAAAATTTTGATTAAATAAAAGTAAAAAATTTTTTTCGTTGATTAATTATTTTTAATTTCCAGGAAATTCACTTTTGAATAAATAAAGATGAAAAAAAATATAATTAATTGATTATTTATCGGGCCAATCCCTGAAATAAGAAAATTTAGTTTTACATAAATTTTAGAAAAACATGTTCAATAAATGGAGATTTATATTAAAATGAGTAACGCGGCTCTAGTAAAAGATTATATGACTAAAAAAGTTATCAGTGTAACTCATGATACACCCAACGAAGAAGTATTTAAATTAATGAGAAGTACCGGCCACGATGGATTCCCCGTCAAAACTAATGAAGAAGTAGTGGGGATGGTAACCGCTTTTGATTTACTCATAAAACCCTGGAAAATTAATGTTGAAGATATAATGTCCACAGATATAGTAGTCGCCGACCAAGAAATGCCCATCAACGACGCAGCCCGAGTGATGTTCAGAACGGGCATATCCNNATAATAAATAAAGAATATAAACTAATCGGAATACTAACCAACACCGATGTACTAAGATCACAAATAGAAAGATCCACCCCAAAAAAAGTCAAATACTTCCAAGAAACATTCGAACAATTATATGACATTAAAACAACNNTTAAAAAGAATGAAAATCCCCATAAAAGAACTACGACCCACCCATAAAAAAATATACGCAGATGAACTCCAAGGCAGAACCTATGAACTAAAAAAAGGATTAGCAGAACCAATCATAGTAATCAAAGTAGCAAATAGATATATACTAGTAAACGGACACCACAGAACCATGGCCGCCATTAAACTAGGCTACCATCAAATAAATTCCTATGTAATCACCTTAAATGAAGACATAAAATTAGGCATAGAAAAAACCGCAGACAAAAACAGCATCTACACTTTTCAGGATATAAAAATCATCGACGACGCAACACCCCCCAACTGCCAAATCTAATTGCCATATCAATTTCTTACCTTAAAGTAAAATTCATTATCTATTTTTGAAATTAAAAAAAGTTTTTTTTTATATACTAGTGCCCTCCCAAATCGACGAAACTTTAAATCAATAAGATCAATACTTAAATGTTTACCACAAGGTTTACCACCCCAGTTCTATTTTGAAATAAAAAAATAACTTGTAATAATTAAAATATGAATACATACAGCTTAAAAAAAAAGTTTATAAAACCTTCTTTAAATTCATCATTTTTTTTTACAAAATAAATATAATATGAAAATAATAATTTATTTTTTTTCCAACATAATATCAACTTAATTCACTATCAGCTGAATTTATTAAATTATTTAGAATTTTTCTTTTATAAATTTACTAACTAATTCTTCGTTAAATTTAACAATAAGTAAACTAAATTAAATTAAGAAATAAATTAAAGGATAAACCTTAAAGGGGAGGAGAAATAATTTATAATACAAAATAAATCAACTATAAATAAAAATCAATTCAAATTAACTAAACTATTTCTGTTTTTAACATTAATATTACTAGGATCTATTATAATCTCAGGAGCAGCATCAGCAGCCCCTATCAACAATACCCACACTAACATACAAACAAACAACACCAAAACAACCACAAACCACAATAACACAACGATAAAAACCAGCACCATAAAAAAACCTACTAAAACAACCACCACTAATAATAGTAAATCATTAAAATCTACCACAAAAACCACAGCACCCGACCCTCAACTATGGAGTAACGGAGTACTCATAGGAACTTACACTACAATCACAGCAGCCGTTAACGCTGCTCAAAATGGCGACACCATAATAATCGAACCAGGAACCTACAACGAATCCAACATACCCATCAACACAGATATGACTATCATCGGCGAAAATCAAACAAGCACTATAATCAATGCCCAAGAAACAGGAAATATATTCACCATAGCATCTGGATTTACAGTCAATCTCATGAATATAACATTCATCAACGGAAACACAGCCAACGGAGGGGCCATCACCAACTATGGAACATTAACCATAAACAACTGTACATTCACAAGCAACACTGCAAGCAATAATGGAGGAGCCCTCGCAAATTATAGAACATTAACCGTAAACAACTGCATATTTACTGGGAACACTGTAAGTGATTGGGGGGGAGCTATCTACAATGATGGCACCTTAACCGATGCTAACAATCTATTCACATATAATAATGCATATAACGGTGGAACTATCTTCAACGATGTAGATGGTACCTTAAATGAAACAAGCAGTACATTCAACAACAACACTGCTACAGGTTATGAAGCTGGAGCATTAGACAATTATGGTACTATAACAATCGAAAACTGTACTTTCACCAATAACACCTCAAACAATAACGGAGGAGCCATCTACAACGAAGGAACACAAAACAATACCAACAACACCTTCACAAACAACAAAGCACTATACGGTGGAGCCATCTACAACAATAAAATCTTAACCGATACCAACAGCACATACAACAACAATATTGCAACCACTGCAGGTGGAGCCGACTACAACGAAGGAACACAAAACAATAAAAACAACAATTACAACAACAACACCGCACTAGATGGAGGAGCCATCTACATTGATTCATATACTACTCTAAATGATACAAACAGCACATTCAACAACAACACCGCAACCAACAATGGAGGAGCAATATACACTGAAAATAGCGGAACATCCCAAATCAACTTCAACACCATACTAGATAACACTAACTATGACATATACAATAACGATGGTTCAGTAAATGCTACAAATAACTGGTGGGGAACCAACTTCCAAGGAACCAACCCTCAAACCGCGGGAAGAATAAACACTAACGATGCAGACCCCTGGATAGTACTAACTTTAAACGCTTCACCCACCGGCATTCCAGCTGGTGGTACGTCAACAATCACCGCAGACCTAACACATAACTCAAATGGCATGGCTACAATCAGCCAAGGACATATACCAGACGGAACACCAATTAACTCTTCAAGTACTTTAGGAACAGTAAATCCTTCAACCACAACCATAATCAATGAAATAGCTACAACGACTTTCACTGGCACTACCACCGGTGTAGCTACAATCAATGCAACTATAGATGGTTACACACAATCCACGAATGTTAATATCGGTAGTGTGGAGATGTATGTGC
>PMWA01000113.1:0-4168 GCA_003166335.1 Methanobacterium sp.
CCCGGACTTCACAGGAAGATCTTAATTTAACATTATATTCAGGTCCGGGAGAGTTCGCTAGGATCATATTTGCACCGGGCAACTTTGAGGATGCATTTAAACTGTCACAAATATCCTTTAATTTAGCAGATAAATATCAAATCCCAGTATTCATACTTTCAGATCAATATTTTGCTGAATGTTATTATAATATACCTAGCCTTGATTTAAGTGACTTGAATATTGAAAATCATATTGTAAAAACGGATGAAAATTATAAAAGATATCAACTCACTCCTGATGGTGTTTCCCCACGTGCGATACCGGGATTTGGAGCAGGGGTCGTTGTGGTTGATTCAGATGAACATGATGAGGAGGGTCATATAACCGAAGATTTAGATCTAAGAGCTAAAATGGTTGAGAAACGTTTCACTAAAAAAATGGAGAAAATCCGAGAAGAGGTCATTCCCCCGGAGTTAGTTGGTAATGAGGATTACGAGATTTTGGTATTGGGTTGGGGTTCAACTTATGGCACTATAAAGGAAGTAGTGAATGAACTAGATTCTGATAAAATTGCATTTTTACATTTTAAACAAGTTTATCCTTTATCTACAAACACCTTGAACTATCTTAAAAAAGCTCGTAAAACTATAATATTTGAAAATAATGTTTCTTCTCAATTTGGAAATTTAATTAAACTTGAATTAGGATTTGATATAGATGAGGCGGTTTTAAAATATGATGGAATGCCGTTTTCGGTTGAAGAAGTTACTGAAAAGCTAGAAAAATTATTGGAGGGTTTATAAAAATGGATCCTAAAGTCTTTGATATGGAGAATGCTGATGTGGCATGGTGTCCTGGTTGTGGGAACTTTTCTATACTTCCAACGGTAAAAAAAGCTTTAGCTGAACTTGAAATAAATCCTGAAGATCTGGTATTGGTTAGTGGTATTGGTCAGGCGGGTAAACTTCCTCATTATCTTAAATCTAATGTATTTAATGGTCTCCACGGCAGGTCACTTCCTCCTGCTACAGGTATAAAAGCCGTTAATCCCGAGCTTACAGTTATTGATGTAAGTGGGGATGGCTGTATGTATGGGGAAGGTGGTAACCATTTCATACACACTATCCGCAGAAATCCGAATATAACTAATATAGTTCATAATAACATGGTTTATGCTTTAACTAAGGGTCAGGCATCTCCCACCAGCAGAGCTAATTTTAAAAGTAATTTACAGGTTGAAGGAGTATTTCTGGAACCTTTTAATCCATTGTCTGTGGCTATAGCTCTTAAAGCTTCATTTGTAGCTAGAGCATTTAGTGGAGATATGGATCAAACCAAAGAAATTCTTAAAAAAGCTATAAAACATAAAGGCTATGCGTTGGTTGATATATTCCAACCGTGTGTAACATTTAACAAGGTAAATACCTTTCAATGGTTCCGGGAAAATACTTATTACCTGGAGGATTCCCATGATTCCTCTAATATCAGTGAAGCCTTCAAAAGAGCCATGGAAACAGATAAGTATCCATTGGGAATATTTTACGTGAATAAAGATAAAAAAACATTTGAAGAAAATTTAGCTGTTTATACCAAGAATAAATCCCCAGTATATAAAAGAAAAGTTGATTTAAATAAATTAGAAACTTTAATTAATTCAAAAAGAAGTATTTAAATGAATTTAAATGAATTTTAAAAGAAATTCAGTTTAAAATGAACTAGTGATGATTAATATTAATTTAAAATTCTCTAAAAATTTTTTTTTATGGAAAATTCCTGATTTAATTATATGGAGAAGAGATAAAAAATGTCCAATGAATTAGAGGCTTTACTTAAAGAAAAAAGAGTTTTCAATCCCTCCACGGAAATAATTGAAGGAAGCAATATTAAAAAATGGATGGATAAACATAACCTTAAAGATTATGATGAATTACAGGAAAAATCTTTAGAAAACCCTCAATGGTTTTGGAATGAGATTGCAGGGGAATTAGAATGGTTTCAGCTATATAAAAAAGTTTTGAAATGGGATCCTCCTAATGTAGAATGGTTTTTAGATGGTAAAACTAATATCGTGCACAATGCCCTAGATAGACATATTGAAGGTCCGCATAAGGATAAAATTGCTTTTATATGGGAAGGAGAAAATGGTGAAGTAAAGAAATTAAGTTATAATGATCTTTACATGGAGGTTAACCGGTTCGCAAATGCATTAAAAAGTTTAGGAGTGGAGAAGGGAGATAGAGTAAGCATTTATCTCCCGATGATATTGGAATTACCTATAGCCATGTTAGCATGTGCTAAAATCGGTGCAATCCATTCAGTTGTCTTTTCCGGTTTTTCCGCGAAGGCTTTTGCGGATAGAATAAATGATGCAGGTTCAAAAATTGCCATAACTGCGGATGGTTTTAATCGAAGAGGTAAAGTCATACATTTAAAGAATAAAGTAAATGAAATATTAAAGGATACACCCTCTATAACGAATTTGTTGATTGTGCAGCATGCTGGGGTAGAAGCTGTAATGAAGGATGGTAGGGATGTTTGGTGGCATGAAATAAGGGATGGAATGGATTCTGAATGTGAAACAGTGTCTATGGATTCTGAAGATCCTCTTTTCATTCTATATACTTCTGGTACTACTGGGAAACCTAAGGGGGTAGTGCATGTTCATGGAGGATATATGGTGGGAGTTTATGCTACTCTTAAATTTGTATTCGATATGAAGGAGGAGGATATATGGTGGTGTGCGGCTGATATTGGATGGATAACTGGACATAGTTATATCGTCTATGCTCCACTGATTTTTGGTGTTACATCCATAATGTATGAGGGTGCTCCGGAATATCCAAATCCGGGGAGATTATGGAGAATGTTAGAGGATTATAAGGCAACCATCTTCTACACAGCCCCTACCACTATCAGAATGTTCATGAAATATGGGGAGAAATGGCCTCAGAAATATGATTTAACTTCTTTAAGGCTTTTGGGAAGTGTGGGTGAACCTATTAATCCTGAAGCCTGGGTATGGTACCATAAGCATATTGGTGGGGATAAATGTCCTATCATGGATACTTGGTGGCAGACTGAAACGGGTATGCATATTATTACTCCATTACCCATCTCAGATCTGAAACCCGGCTCTGTATTCAAACCATTTCCTTCAATAAAAGTTGACGTGGTTGATGATGATGGTGAAAGCATTATAGGTGGTGGGGGACATTTAGTTATAAAGTCTCCTTGGCCAGCCATGTTCAGAAATTTATATAATAACCCGGATCGGTATATGGAGACTTATTGGTCCACTTTCCCAAATATTTATTTAAGTGGGGATGTAGCCCGTCAGGATGAAAATGGGTACTTCTGGATTCAGGGAAGGGAGGATGATGTCATGAGCGTTGCTGGGCATAGAATTAGTAGTGCAGAGGTTGAATCTGCTTTAGTAAGCCATCATGATGTAGCTGAAGCTGCTGTAGTTGGTAAAGCCGATCCTATAAAGGGTGAAGTGATTTATGCTTTTGTAATTTTGAAGCAAGGAATAAAAAGAAATTCTGATCTCAAAAATATTTTAAAGAATCACGTCCGAAATGAAATCGGCCCCATTGCCAGTCCTGCTGATATAATATTAGTCTCAGATCTCCCTAAAACAAGCTCTGGTAAAATAATGCGTAGAGTTATTAAAGCTAAAGTTAAAGGAGAGCCTGTTGGCGATATAAGTACATTAGCTAATCCTGAAGCTGTTGATGAATTAGATAAAGATTTAGTAATATAATAAGAATATAATAGATAAATAAAAAAAATAATTACTCAAAATGTATAATATTATTCGAGATTAATCATGTGAATTAATATGCAAGGTAATAACGAAAATGAATCTAATTTAGAAGAATCTTTGAATGAATCATTAGAATTAGAAATTAAAGAGGATGATATTAGGGGATTGTTAAGAATATTTGAAAGAGTCCCGCCATTTCTATTAAAGATAGCAGTTTCTCGTAATATGAATGCAGTAAAATCATTTGAAAGTCAAATAGAAGATTATAAGAATCAATTGACTGATGAAGACAGGTTAAAACTAAGCAAAATCATAGAAATCCCTATTCCAGAGCTTCAAATTTTATTGGATAAAATCTATTTGAAAACTAATTATAAACAGTTTAGAATATTAGCGAACTCGAAGGCGGAGTCTTTTTTA
>PMWA01000113.1:4233-4516 GCA_003166335.1 Methanobacterium sp.
ATTTATTTAATTAAATTTTTTAAATCTAAATTTAATATTTATTCATCTAAAATAATATTGAGTTCCATTTAACGAGGTATAAGAAATTGACGCAACTTGAACAGGCTAAAAAAGGCCAAATAACCGATGAAATGAAATATGTATCGGAAAAAGAAGGCATTGAAATCATCAAACTGCTGAAAAGAGTTGCAAAGGGACAGATAGTCATTCCTAAAAATTTTACCAGTGATAGCATTCCATTAGGAATAGGTAAAGGTTTGAAAACCAAAATAAATGCTAATGT
>PMWA01000072.1:0-41415 GCA_003166335.1 Methanobacterium sp.
AGGAGCTAACTTTGAAACATACTTCAGCATCTGAGATTTACCAATACCTGGATCCCCAACTATTAATATGTGTATATCTCCCCTAATACGGATTTTATCTTCCAATGTTTTGGCCGAACCACCAAAAAGTTGCAGTGCAATGGCTTCTTTAATTTCCCGATAACCATGTATAGATGGTGCAGTGGACTTTATTATTTTATTGTAAACGTCAGGATCAGCTGCTAATTTTTTTATTTCCTCCTCATCTTCTGGAGATATTTTTAATTCCTGAAATTCCTGTTCTAACTGTTCAATATAATTTCCGTAGATGTAGTTATTGAAGCGTTTGGTTTTATCATCTCGTGAGGTTTTGAGATTGCCAGTTATTCTAACAATATCACCAGGTATTAATGAATCCACCATGTCGTCTTCCAAAATTACAGCTATTTGTCGTGGTTGTTCTCCACCAGAAAGATTGTCTAGTGGTTCCTGTAATTTAGTGGTTTGAGTATCCATGAATTCTGATTCTTCTTGTAACAGACGGAAGGATCTACCTCCACATTCTTGACAAAGGGCAGGTTCACTTATAAGGCTGGAGGTCTGCGGGATTTCATGAAGTCTCATACAACTTCTACACTCAAATGTAGCGGTTACTATTCTGGGGCGGATTTCATCAGTTTTACGTACAATACCATCCACAGCCACGAATTTACCAATGTATTTGCTTCGCAAGAAACGTAGTGGTACGTTGTTTCTAATGTTTTCAAAGCGGATTTTAAGATCTGCATTTTTACGCAGAGGATCAATGTTTCGTATTGCTTTTTGAGCAGCTTTTATAACTTCTTCTGGTTTATCGATTAAAAGGTCTGCTAGATCCGGGTAGAACATTTCCAGTTCTGAATAATTTACCACTATAGATCTCTGTTCGGGATATTTCTCTAGAGCATCAAAAACTTTATCTTTGTATTTATCGCTGCTAAAGAAATCTTCAAATTTAGCAACTGAGGTTTTAGTTTTATCGGTTGTTGGTTCAACTGAAGTGGGCATTGTTAGAATATTCTCCTATTAATTAAAAAATTTAATAATTAAAAAAATGTTATATTAGAATTATCTCTTTTAAGGTTAGAGTTAAATAGGATTAAATGGCATATATCTCATTATGGTATATAAAAAGTTTTTGAGAGCCTTTAATCATTTTATGGGGGATATTTTAGTTATTTTATAGATTGGATATGTAGTGTATTTATAGAATTTAATTGATATAAATGTGATACTATTTTATATGTGAAGTAAAATTAATTAATATAAATGTTTATACTTATTCATATTAATGAGTTATTTATTATTATTTGATACACTTAATATGTGAGTAAAAAAAAATATTTAATTTAATGACAGTAATGAGGAGGATAAATTGAAAAGGTCTCGTTTAAATTTATTTAAAGCAACTTCTATGACAATATCTATCTTAGGAATAGTTATGATTCTGGTTACCTTAGTTGTAGTAGGATATCTAGGCTTCCAAGCCGTTTCATCAACCATAAGTACCAATGTAGGTAGTGGTACTTCTTATGACAAAATAGCTGATTTAAATTCGGATTTCGATAGCCTTCAAACGCAGTATAATTCGACGAAAGAAACCGTGGACAGTAGGAATAATCAAAATTTAACACAAGAATATGATAATGCAGAAATACAGTTGATCCAAGCTCAAAGTGATATATCGGCTGCACAAAGTGCGATAGAATCTCATCAATCTCCGGAAGAAATACAGAATAGGATAAACGTAGCCCAAACACAGTTAGATACAGCTAGTAATAGTCTTAACAATTTAAATTCCCAGCTGGGTTAAAAAAAAAATATTAGACTTTTTTTTTAATTTCTAATAAATCTCGAGCTAAAAAATACATTTCCACACTTTTCTTCTTGGATGAAGGAGGTTTGGTTGTTTTAACTGTTTTGAATCCCATCTTAATTTTTTTTAGGAGATTTTCAAATTCTTCACCCTGGAATGCTTTTATGACTAAGATTCCATGAGGTTTCAAGAGGGATTGACTGATCTTAAGCACGTTTTCCGCAAGTTCCAAAGATCTTATTTGATCTATATCTTTTACACCACTAAGTTTAGGAGATGCATCTGACAAGACTACATCAGCTTTTTTATTCGAAACCTGTTTGATTCTCTTAAGAGTTTCTTCATCAGTGAAATCTCCCCGAATTCCCACGAAGGTCCCTTCATTTTCTATGGGTTTAATTCTCTGTAGATCCACACCTACTACTAAGCCATATTCTCCTACCTTTTCTAAGGCCACTTGGGACCATCCTCCCGGGGCAGCTCCTAAATCAACTACATAATCTCCTTTTTTGATAATTCTGAATTTTTTATTCAACTGAAGAAGTTTATAGGAGGCTCTGGAGTAGTAGTTCTCTTTTTTAGCCTTCTTGTGATATTCATCATGTTTTCGTTCGTTATCCCATTTTTTACTCATTTTATATTCGTTCCTTTTAAATTAAGCATCTTACAGGTGGGTTCTCCAATTTTAATTATTTCACTATCTATTGTATTATTTTCTATTTTAAGAAGCATAACTGTAGGATCTGACATTCGAGGTACGGTGGGGCTTCCGGGATTTAAGAGAAGTATTTTACCTATTTTGTTTATAAATGCCCAATGAGTGTGTCCGGTAATCAGGACATTAACATCCATTTCTAAAGCAATATATTTAAGTTGCTGAGTATCCCCCCTAGGATAAACCTCGCCATGATCCAGGCCTATTTTAAATTTCTCCACTGTTATAATATTTCTTTTTGGAAGATTTAAACCATAATATTGGTCCATATTCCCCTGAACACATACTGTAGGTGCTATTTTTTTTAATTGTTCAATCACGCTTATGGATACTACATCTCCGGCATGTAAAATCATATTCACATCCTTAAATACTTCAAAAACAGTTTTTGGTATTTCATCTGCTCTTTCAGGTATATGAGTGTCAGATATTACGCCTATTAACAATTTAATACCTCTGATTTGTTTGTATAAAAAATATTATTAGCATTTGCTTTCTAACAAGCTTTTATATTTAATTACAGAATGGAATAATATAATATTTAGGAAAAATTAGTAGAAAACTTTTTACTAACTATAATATATTAAATAAATAAATTAATAAAAATCATAATTCTTACCTATTGGTAATTAATGCAAAGTTTATATACTACAATTTAACTGTTCAATTAATTAAATATTACATTCCTTAGAATAATGAATCAATTATTATATAGATATTTGAAATTTTTAATTTGAGTGATATTTATGCATGAAGTCATTATATGCGAGAAACCTAAAGCATCTGAGAAGATATCTGCTGCATTGCCAGGTGAAACTGTTAAAAAAAATTATAAACGAGTTCCTTACTATGAAGTGGTAGAAAATGATAAAAAAACAACAGTCTTAGCTGCAGTTGGACATTTATACTCTCTAGCATCTGCTAACCAAAGAAAAAATAAAATATTTGATTTAGAATGGGTGCCTCTTTATGAAAAAGATAAAACAAAAAAATACACCAAAGATTACATAAATGCCATAAAAAAACTTTCAAAAGGTGCCGATAAATTTGTACACGCATGTGATTATGATATAGAAGGAACACTAATAGGATACAATGCTTTAAAATATGCTTGTGGTTCTGATAGTCTTGAGAATACGGTTAGAATGAAATTTTCTACCCTTACTGATGAAGACATCTTAAATGCTTACGAAAATCCCATACCATTAGATATTAATCAAGTCAACAGTGGAATTGCTCGTCATGTTCTTGATTTTTTATTCGGTGTTAATATATCTAAATATCTCACCGATGCAGTAACGAAGGCTACTAAAAGATATATACAGCTTTCAGCAGGGAGAGTGCAAACACCCACTCTTTCTATATTAGTGGAACGTGAAAAAGAGATATCAAAATTTGAACCAGTACCCTATTGGCTTATAAAAGCCTATGTTGAACAGGAAATCATCGCAGATCATAAGAAGGGAAAAATTTTCAATAGACAGGATGCAGAGGAAATTCTATCAGAATGTAATGATAAACCTGTAGTGGTTAAAAAAATTAACCTCAGAAAAACCAAGAAAATTCCTCCAGTCCCATTTGATTTAGGATCCCTCCAATCAGAAGCATACTCACTTTTTAGATTTAACCCGAAAAAAACCCAGCAAATAGCCCAGAATTTATATGCTGAGGGTTACACATCCTATCCCCGTACTTCATCACAGAAACTTCCCAAAAGTATTGGATACGATAAAATACTTAAAAAACTCTCCCTAAGCACAGCATTCAAAAAACAAATATCTAAACTTAAAGAACCGCACAAACCCCATGAAGGTAAGAAAAAAGATGAAGCACACCCATCCATACATCCTACCGGAGTTTTACCTAAAAAATTAGGCAGTGACTACCAAAAACTTTACGAACTCATAGTTTTCAGATTTATAAGTGTCTTTGGTGAAGATGCTATCGTAGAATCCATGAAAACAGATTTAACTATCGGAAAAGAGGAGTTTACTTTCACTAGGAAAAGAACAGTTGAATTAGGATGGCAAGAACAGTATCCATATAGAAGTGTGGAAAATGATGATTTTCCTCTTATTAAAGAAGGTGACAATTTAAAAGCTGAAGTAAAAGATGAGGAGAAGGAAACTAAACCTCCTGCAAGATATAATCAAGCTTCTTTGATAAGAGAATTGGATAAAAGGGGATTAGGAACTAAATCAACCAGAGCTAATATAATCTCTATTTTATATGATAGGAAATACGTGGAAGGCCAGAAAATAGAGGTCAATGTACTGGGTGAACAGCTTATTGACACTTTAAAGAAATATTCAGAGAAAATTACAAGTGAAGAACTTACAAGAGAGTTTGAAACAGAGCTTGAAAGTATAATGGAAGGTAAAATTAATAAAGATAAGATTATAGATGAAGCTAAAGTTGAAATAACCTCCATATTGGATGATATTGAAAAAAATAAGCTTCAAATAGGCAATGAACTTTATCAAGCTTATCGGAAAGGAATGATTGTAGGGGAATGTAAATGTGGAAATAACCTTATCTTAATAGGTTCTCCACGTGGCGAACCATTTGTAGGATGTTCAGGATATCCGGAATGTAAATCAACTTATTCACTTCCCCGGGGAGCATCAATACTTAAAACTAAATGCGAAAAATGCAGCCTTCCCATGATTTCATTTGGAAAACCTAGACAAAGAGCCTGCCTAGATCCTAAATGCGGTCAAGATGGAAAGGAACCATCCAATGAGGTGGTTGGCGAATGCCCTGAATGTGGGGGCGATCTTATAAAGAGAAAAGGACGTTATGGAGAGTTTATAGGATGCAAAAGCTTCCCAAAATGCAGATTCACTAAGTCAATCGAAGAAAAAGTCACTTAAATACTATCTTTTAATATAATAATCACTATATCAATAAACATGGGTATAGATAAAATACTCTAAATGATGAAAGATTCAAAGATTTATGTAACTATGCGAAATAGGTGACGGGTTCATTGGTTTTTCTTTGGCTAAGGAAGATCTACTAATTGTTTATGTATGTAAAAAATAAAACTAAATACACTAAAACAATTCCAATATTGACGAGTAACGTTGCCAGAATAAATGCCTAAGGAATAGGTAATCTACGCTGAATATGATGATAGCTAGAACCACTACAGATAGAATCTTAATTGATGTTTCAACCATTTTTAATCATCCGTTTTTTTTATATAGATGGATAATGGATATAAGCTTTTACATCTATTAAGTTGTTAAATCAGCTTTGCATCTACTTTTTTTATATAGACGAATAATAAATAATTTTTATTATATTAAACGATCAGAGAAATACGAAAAAATTTGCGGTTTAAATATTTTTTATTAAAACAACTTCAACTAAACCATTGAATAAAACCAATAAAAAATTTCGTATTTGAATAATATCAATTTTAAAATAAATTTTTTTATTAATAACAATGATAATTTTATATCACTAAATAAAGAATAAGATATATTGCTATAATTAATTATTTATTAAACAAGAAATTTTTATAAAAGTAAATATTATTATTTTAATTTCATAAGAATTTGGGCATAATTATTTATAATAATTTCATTCAATCATTTCATGAGGTATCATAATATGGGTGTAAAAGAAGTTTTAAATAAATATAAACCATTAATTATTATTATATTATTATTCACATTGGCTTTCTCACTTAGAGCGGAGGCTGTGAATATTTCAGGAGTTCCGCAGATAGAAAAATCATTATATGAGAATTCCAATGGAGTTCCATATTTCAGTGAGATAGATTCCTATTACAACCTTCGAAATACTCAAACTTACTTGGCACATGGATACATAGGGGATACGGTGATTAATGGCACGGATTGGGATTCACTTTCCTATGCACCTCCCGGATCACCGTCAACCACTGCACCAATGATTGTCTACTTAACAGCTTTTACTTATAAATTCGTTAATCTATTTGCTAAGGTACCTTTAACCACAGTAGCATTTTGGTTGCCCGCTTTTATAGGATCTTTAGTTGTAATACCTGCATATCTATTCGTGAGGAGAATAACTAACGATTATGGAGGAATAACAGCTGCAATATTAGCTGCAACGGCTCCCGCATATTTTTCACATAACTTCGCAGGATTTTTCACCACAGAAATGTTCAATGTACTTCTACCCCTACTGATTGTATGGTTCTTCGTAGAGAGCATTCGGGCAAATAATATGAGAAATCGGAGCATATTTATAGTTTTATCGGCCCTGATCTTATATATATTCTCTCTATCTTGGTTCGGATGGATTTATAGTTTCTATTTGATAATAGGAGTAGCTATTGTTTATTTAATTGTATCTCACCTTCTCAAATTTGAAACAATTAAAAAAAGATCCGATTATAATAATATAGGAAGATGGTTCATTGATCAACCAACATTATTCGCGTTAGTGATTTTCATTGTTTTAGGTATAATTTTCACCCTGATTTCAGTGGGTCCTTCCAGTTTCATCAGCACTATTTTAGAACCATTAGGGTTCACCCAACTACAAGCATCAACATTAGCCCATTCAACCTATCCCAACGCTCTAGTATCAGTAGCAGAACTACAAATACCTTCAATTATTGATACTATAAGTGATATTGGAGGTTATGTAGTTCTAGCATTTGCTGCAATAGGTGTTTTCCTGTTATTCTGGCGTTTAAGAACTACAAAAGAAGAGAAACCTCCTGAAGAGAAACCTCAAAATGTAAGATCTAATAAAAGACGTAGTAAAAGATACAAAAGCAAAAATAAGAATTCAAAAAATCAAAATAATCAAAGTAATAAGAAAACTCAAACAGATAAAAAATATATTATTCCTGAGTTAACTGGTCGAGAAAAGAATGTTTATCTTTTATATGGTATTTTGTTAGTTATATGGATTCTAACAATGACTTATGCTTTAAAAGAAGGAGTAAGATTTGCATTAGAACTATCCACACCATTAGCGTTAGGAGCTGGAATTTTTATAGGATTAATATATGAATATGTTAAAAAATATACCAATGTTCCTAGTTACCGAACCATAGTAATGGCAATTTTAATAATTATAGCAGTATTTTCATCAGTTTCGAGTGCATATAGTATCTCTTCAAGTGTGGTTCCTGGAACTGACACTGCTATGGTAAATTCCTTAAACTGGATAAAAATGAATACACCTAACAATACTGTGATAACGTCATGGTGGGATTTCGGTTATTTATTCGAATATTATGGTGATCGTCCATCAACTTGGGATGGAGGAAATCAGAATACTCCTCGGGCTTATTGGGTTGGTGAAGCACTTTATACGGATAATGAAAGCTTATCAGTTGGTATATTGTCAATGTTAGCTAACAGTGGAGATTTAGCCCCACAGGCTATGGATAATTATACGAATAATACGGGAAAGAGTGTGCAAATATTGAATAGTATATTAGGTGTGGATAATACTACAGCGTATAATATAATGACTACTCAATATAATTTAAGTCCAGCTCAGGCTCAAACCATACTTAATTACACTCACCCTGCGAATCCAACACCATTTGTGTTGATAACCAGTTCTGACATGATAGATAAGGCGTATTGGTGGTCTTACTTTGGTAATTGGAATTTCCAAACTAATAATAGTACAGGCTATAATTATGAAGAGGGACAAGCAACCGTTGTACCTAGCAATGAAACAGGATTGAGCAGTAATACTACACTACTTGTATCAAATGATAATGCTGTAGTTGCTCAAATCGTTAATAATAATGTTTCAGCAGGATTGATAAATACTCAACTACTTCAGAATGAAAATCTAAGTACATCTGAATTAACTAGTCAACTTGTAAGTGGATTGCAAGGCAACAATAGTCTAGTGGTACAACCGAATCAACTTATAGTGATTCAAGGTAACAATGTGACTCAAAATGAAACTGTAAATAGTAACAGTCCAATTTCCATGATCATAAATGATCAAAACGGAACTATCGATACTGTAGTTATGAATACGCAGTTGATGAACTCCATGTTCACCAGACTTTATCTTTTAGGAGGAATGGGTCTTAATCAATATAAACTGGTTGAAGCACAGCCTGGAGTGTTTGTTTGGACAGGATGAAAATAATACTTTTATCCTCTTAAAGTTTTTTTTTATAATATAAAAAGAGTCTTTTTTTTGAAATTAAAATTTCTTTTTTTTGAAATCATTATTCTAAGTTAATAAAAATGTTTTAAGTAAAAAATAAGTATAATAACTATAAAAACAGATATAATTTAAATATTATAATGTTTACTCACTGATTCAGGTGTTTCACTTCTAAATAGAGTAAAGCAGACTCTTTTATTAATTTTAAACCAAATTGTAATAGTTGAAATTTTTATGGCTGTCGATGATAGAATCAGTAAAATCGAAGAGGAGATAAAAAAAACTCCTTACAATAAGGCTACTTCCCATCATATAGGGAAACTTAAAGCTAAATTGTCTCGACTTAAGGAAGAATCACTTCAGAGAAGTTCCTCTGGATATAAAGGAAAAGGTTTCCATATTAAAAAAAGTGGAGACTCCACTGCAGTACTAGTCGGCTTTCCCTCTGTTGGTAAATCCACCATCCTAAACCAGATTACCAATGCTGAATCAAAAATCGGTGCATACGAGTTCACCACTCTAGATATCATCCCTGGTATTATGGAATACAAAGGAGCTCAAATACAAATATTTGACATTCCAGGTATAATTACAGGAGCTTCAAAGGGTAAAGGAAGGGGAAGAGAAATTCTTTCCGTGGCTAGAAATTCTGATTTAATACTGATGGTATTAGATGTTTTCAACCCTCAACATTTGAAAGTGATAACAGAGGAACTCAGAAACATTGGAATAAGGCTTAATGAATCTATACCCGATGTAACAGTTAAAAAAAGTAAGATGGGTGGAATCAATTTATCATCAACTATTGAGCTTACACATATTGATGAGAAAACAATCAGATCCATATTAAATGAATATGGAATTCACAGTGCTGATGTTTTGATTAGAGATGATGTTACAATTGACCAATTCATAGATTCACTGGATACTAGTATCTGCTATATTCCCATGCTAATACTGGTGAATAAAATAGATTTAGCAGATGAAGAACATCTCCAGAAAATCCAATTAGAAATGCCAGATGCACTATTAGTAGCTGCAGATCAAGGATTAAATATTGATAAACTTAAAGATAAAATATTCAACATATTAAAACTCATAAGAATATATTTGAAGCCTCAAGGACGTAAAGCAGATTACAAAGAACCCTTAATAATTAGGAATAGGTCAACAGTGGGTGATGTGGCATTAAAATTACATCGGGATTTTGTTCGTAACTTCAGACAAGCCAGAGTATGGGGTTCATCAGTAAAGTTTCCAGGCCAAAAAGTGGGGTTGGAGCACGTACTACATGATGAAGATGTTTTGAGGATAATCGTTAAAAAGAGGTGAATTAATTATTATCTTATTAATAACTGGAACTCCCGGCACAGGTAAAAGTACAGTATCCCGTTTACTGGCGGAGTACTTATCTATACCTCTTATTGATTTAAATCAATTAATTGAAGATGAACATCTTTACAGTGGATATCATCCGAAGTGGGGATTTAAAATTGTAGACTTAGATGCCATGTGCAGTAAGGTAAATGAAATAATCGATAATTTAAAAACTAAAAAAGACATGGTAATTGTGGAAGGCCATTTAGCGCATTATTGTGAAGAAGCTGATTTAGTGATTGTTCTCCGCGCTCATCCATCACTTTTAATGAAACGTCTCCATGCTAAGGGGTTTAATGATGCGAAAGTTCAGGAGAATATTGAAGCGGAGGCTCTGGATGTTTGTGCATTTGAAGCTTTTCAAATTCATAATGATAAGGTAAATGAAATTGATACTAGTTATAAAAATCCGTTGGAAGTGCGTGATCTTATTATTAAAGTTATAAATGGTGAAGAACATTTTCTAGTGGGTAAAGTAGATTTTTTAGATTATCTAGATCTCTAAAAAAAATTAATATGATTTTAATTTGTAATTCTTTCTTAAAATTTCCATGAATTTATAAAATGGAAAAGCTTTTTAAAGGGAAAGTAGATAAATCAATTTATTATTCTTAAGTAAGTATAATATAATGAAAATATATGTGAACTGAACTTCATTTTTTTTCAGTTAAAGACTTACACATCCTATTTATAAAACTTAAGATACTCTATATTAAGGCGCTGTATTCTAGTTATTTGCAATCATATTGGATGAGGTTTAAACTTTGAGACGGGGACGAAGACAAAAATGGATAATAAAGATAGCAGAAGAAAGAATAGACATTCTTTTCCAGCAGGCTGAAAAGGAATTATCCTATAATCCAGAAAGGTCTCATCGTTATGTGCAGATGGCACAGAACATAGCCCAGAAATATAATTTAAAAATTAATGGAACTTTGAGGGGTAGATTCTGCAAGAATTGCCAGCATTTCATCCGACCAGGATTAAACTCCCAAATAAGACTATTCAACTCTTCAATCAATGTTAAATGTTTAGATTGTGGAGAAATAAGGCGAATACCATATATAAATGAGAAGAAAGAAAGAAGGAGGAGAAAAATTGAATCTTACACCTTCAAAGAAGGAATTGATGAATAGATCACTTTCAACTATCACCATTAACATTGGAAAGTCGGGGATAAATGGAAATGTTATTGATGAAATAAAGAGGCAACTTAAAGATCGTGAAGTTGTTAAAATCAGATTTTCAAAAGGCATATCCACATATAAACAAAACTATATTAGCGATATCATTGAAAAATCAAATTCTAAACTAGTTGATTTTAGAGGTAACGTTGCAATATTATTCAAAAAAAAGAGAGGAGTTTAGGAGGCTAAATATGACCACAATTTATGATGTACCTGCAGATTCACTTATAAGTGAAGCTGCAAAGGAATTAAAAGAAACTGAAAAGATAAAACAACCTGATTGGGCTCAATTTGTTAAAACAGGTGTTCATAAGGAAAGACGACCTGAAAATCCAGACTGGTGGTATGTGCGATGCGCATCTCTCCTTAGAAGAGTTTATATAGACGGTCCCGTAGGAATAAACAGTTTAAAAACTTACTACGGTGGTAAAAAAGATAGAGGTACAAGTCCTGAAAAATTCAGACAAGGAAGTGGTGCCGTAATTAGAGGTGCTCTACACCAGCTAGAAACTGCAGGTTACATTACTAAAGTGGGTGAAGGAAGACAAGTCACCCCTAAAGGAAAATCCTTCTTGGATAAAACATCCAACAAAATTATAAAAGAAATTCCAGAACTAGCTAAATATTAAATCTAAAAATAGTTTGATGGAGAGTCAGATAATGAGCGATATCGAAGAAATACGCCGTAAGAGGTTGCAACAATTACAACAACAAGCTTTACAACAGCAATCTGCTGAAGCTGAATCCCAGGAGAAGATGCGTGAATTTGAAGCTCAAAAGAAACAGATTATGCTGCAGATACTGACACCTGAGGCAAGAAGCAGACTCGCCAACCTTAGACTTACCAAAAAAGAATTCGTGGATCAAATAGAACTTCAACTCATCCAACTAGCTCAATCAGGAAGAATAAAAGCGAAAATAAATGATGAGCAACTTAAAGAACTCTTAAAAAAAGTTACTGGATCCAAAAGAGACATAAATATTATCAGAAAATAATTTAATTCACCCCAAAAAATGAATGCCTGTGTACTCTACAGTGGTGGAAAAGACAGCTCTATAATGGCGGTGATTCTACAAAAATTAGAATATAAAGTAGAATTAGTCACAGTTAACTTTGGAATTTTACCTTCTTGGAAGGCGGCTGCACAATCAGCAAAAAATTTAGGATTCACACACAAAATTTTAGAAGCCGATGAAAATATCCTACAGGAAGGTGTGGATATGATTTTAGGAGATGGGTTCCCTAACAATGGGTTGAATTATATTCACCAACAAATGTTACAAATAGCAGCAGAAAATTATTCCATAATCGCTGACGGCACCAGAAGAGATGATCGGATTCCTAAACTAAATCAAGATACGATAAGAAGCTTTGAAGATTCTAAAAATATCGAGTACATAAATTTAGCGGGATTTGGTCATAAAACTATAAATAAACTTTCAAAAAAACTTTTCAATGTTAAAAAAGAGTTAACTAATATAAATAATAATTCTGACTATGAAATAGAAATCAGATACTTAATAGATCAGCTGAGGGGAGATGAAACTGCCTCTCGGATATTTCCAGAACATGTGCAATCAAGAGTAATAGGATGGAGAGAAAAATGAGTAGAAATAAACCATTAGCCAAAAAATTAAGACTAACTAAGGTCTTCAAACAGAACAGAAGAGTACCTACTTGGGTTATGATTAAAACATCAAGAAAAGTGAGAACTCACCCGAAAATGAGGCAATGGAGAAGAAGTAAAATTAAGGTATGAAAAGGGGATGGAGGATTATTATTATGGAAAGAGTTTACGTTATACCACTTCGGGATGTTAAAAAGGTGCCCAGGACCATTAGGTCCCCTAGAGCTGTGCGATATGTTAAGGAGTTTCTCCGAAAACATATGAAGTCTGATGACATTAAATTAGATGCATCTGTAAATGAAATGATATGGGAAAGGGGAATTCAGAAGATACCATCAAAAATTAAGGTTAAAGCAGTAACAGAAGAGGATGGCTCTGTATCAGTCACACTGGCTGAATAAGGAGAGTAAATGATAAAAAGAGTTAATTTGGGTGGTAATCCCAACATAGGTGTTTCTATAGCAGTCACTGAAAAAGCAGCCATAATACCACCCCACCTTGAAGAATCTATGATGGATTTAATAAAAGAATCCTTGGAAGTAGAGTTAGTTAAGACACCTATAAATGGTAGTAACCTCGCTGGTGCCTTGGCATGTGGAAATTCTAAGGGCTTTGTTGTATCTAAATATGCATTCGACAGGGAGATAGAAGCCATCCGAAAGATTGGAGTGAATGTAGAGAGAATACCAGATAGATTAACTGCATTGGGTAATATTGTATTAGCCAATGATTTTGGTGCTATAGTAAATCCTTTACTTTCCGATAAATCTGTGGAAGTTATAGCTGAAGTTTTAGATGTGGAAGTTAAAAGAGGAAGCATAGCTAATTTTAATATAACAGGATCAGTGGCTACTGCCACTAATAAAGGAGTGCTAATGCACCCATCTGCTAGCCAGGAAGATATTAAATTTGTAGAAGAGACGCTTAAAGCCCCGGTTGATATTGGAACAGTTAATAATGGTACTCCCTTAGTAGGAGCATGCAGCGTAGCTAATTCCAAAGGAATTATAGTTAGTTTACCTACTACAGGTCCTGAACTGGCAAGAATTGAAGAAGCATTTGGGTTTCTTGAGGGATATTTATGAAGACAAAAATATTTAGAATTCAAGGTAAATTTATGATGGGTGACACTTTAAAACCCTTCACAAAAGAATTAAAAGGTATAGATGAACAGGATATAAAAGAAAAAATATATTCTGAATTTGGTAGTAAACATCATATCATAAGAAACAAGATCAAAATAGAGGAGATAGTGGAGATTTCAGAGGACGAAATCCAGGATCCATTAATCAAATCTCTCCTCAGGGAGTGATTCTACATGGAAGATAGAAAAAGACTGGAAGCAATGGTAAATGAACTCAACATGTATCAAGGTCAAGCAGACGTGCTTAATCAACAAGTGGAAACTGTAAAAGCTACTATATCTGATCTTAACATCGCTAGTGAAACATTAGAAAGTATTAAAGATAAAAAAGATACTGAAACACTAGTTCCTATAGGTGCAGGATCTTTCATAATTACAGAGATTAAAAATACTGATGAAGTAATTGTAGGTCTTGGAGCCGGAGTAGCTGTCAAAAAGAAAATAGATAGTGCACAGGAAAGTGTTAAAGATCAGAAGAAAGACTTAGAAGCTTTGCTTAATAAAATGATGGTTGATCTAAACAAAATAACTGATATAATTGTGAGAAAAACTCCGGAAGCTGAAGCACTTATCCAAAAACTTGAAGGAACTAAGCAATAAATTTTTTTTTCCAAACTAATTTTAAAAAAATTTAATATATATTTATGATAAATGGAGTGTAGTTTCTTTGTTCGAATCGCTTAAAAAAAGGTTATCAGGCGCTATTGGTAAAATTAGCGATAAAGTATCCAAAGAAGAGGAAGAAGCTCAAAAAAAAGATGAAACTCTTACAGGAAAAGTTACAAAGGAAGTTGGCACTGAAACGGATTTCTATGGTGTTCTCCAAAAAGAACCAGTCACTAAAGGCACTGTAAAAGAAAAGGAAACAATTAAGGCGAGTACGGAAACAATAGAAGAAAAAACAGATGAAATTGAATCATTACAATCTGATGAAGAAGACAAATCAGGTTTACTCTCCTTTATACGTCATAAAACTATATCAGAAAAAGATGTAGATGACATACTCTTTGAATTAGAGATGGCCCTACTTGAAGGAGATGTGGCTTTAGAAGTTGCAGAACAGATTGTAAACACCGTTAAAGAGGATCTTGTAGGGCGAAAGATCAAACGGAGAAATGATGTAGCAGAATTCACCAAAGATGCGCTTAAAAATGCCATATCAGAAATATTAAATGTTGACAGCCAAGATATCGATGATTTAATCGTTGAAAAACGAAAACAGGGAGAACCTCTCAAAATCATGTTTGTAGGTATAAATGGCACGGGTAAAACCACTACTATCGCTAAATTAGCTACTTTCTTCATAGAAAAGAATTACACTCCTGTAATCGCAGCATCAGACACTTTCCGTGCAGGTGCTATTGAACAAATAACTCACCACGCCGATAAGATTGGAGTTAAAATTATTAAACATAAAAAGGGCGCAGATCCAGCGGCTGTGGCTTATGATGCAGTTGATCATGCCAAAGCTCAGGGTAAAGATATAGTATTAGTGGATACTGCAGGTAGAATGCAGACTAACGTAAATCTCATGGATGAGATGAAAAAAATAAAAAGAGTTATTAAACCTGATTTAATAATATTTGTAGGTGATGCTCTTACGGGTAACGATGCTGTGGAACAAGCTCGTAAATTCGATGAAGCAGTTGGTATAGATGGAGTAATACTCACTAAAGCAGATGCTGATGCTAAAGGCGGGGCTGCACTGTCTATTGGATATGTTATAAATAAACCCATACAATTTTTAGGAACAGGACAATCCTATTCTGATATAATAGAATTCCATCCAAATTGGATGGTAGAACAAGTGTTTGGTTAAAATAGATCTATAATTTATCTTGAACTAGATTTTTTTTTATATTATTTTTATATTCTTATTTTGTTACTACGAGTTTTTACACTAACTGTTTTTTTAATACCACCATAAACTGCTCCTTGATAATATTTCCAAACCACATCCAATTCCTTGAATCCAATTTGGCTTAGCCAATCCAATTGATCCATCAAAGATGCTGGAAAATCTTCTTCATAGTGCGTGGGGAGCCATTTTTGTTCAACTTCATCCATTGGAAGATTCTTCAGCATGTAATTCTTCCACTTCTCCACATTAACCTTTCTAAGATAAGTATTTGACCCAAGAACAGTGTCAGCATTATAGAAAACCCCACCATCCCGTAATGCGTCATATATTTTACTGTATAACCGTTTTTTCTCTTCATCAGTCTTTAAATGATGAAGTGCTAAGGAGGAGACTATAACATGATAATCATTATCAAAATCTAATTTAGAAAAATTACCTATCTTATATTCAATGTCACTGTAGTTGGAGAGTTTTGTACGTGCCATATATATCATGTTTTCTGCTAGATCAACGCAGGTTATCTTAGATTGCGGAAATTTTTCTTTAACCGCCTTTGAAACATTACCCGTCCCACAACCAAGATCCAGGATTTTAATCGTTTCTTGGGTATTAAAAGGAATAGTCAGTGTTAGAGATGTGATCATTTCTTCATAATAAGGGATTAACTTTAATATTAAACTATCAAATTCTTTAGCTTCTTCTTCAAAATGATTCTTCACTTTCTCCATAGGTCATATCTCCTAAATTTACTGATAAATAAATCTTAAATTATATTTTTTATACTTCAAATTTGATTAAATTAATATCAAAAAAATATTTATTATTATATATAGGGTGCTAGATTTTTAATTATCTGTTGAGGGTCTCACTATATTTTTTTTTAAGAATTTTTTTGATAAATACTAGTTGTACTTATATTCTTAATGATATGATAACCGGGGATATCCAATTTAGGTTCACTGAAGGAATCTATATAATAATCGGCATTATTACTGGTTAAATAATTGGAAAATGTTGTGGGACTAACATATGTACTGGGCACTCCAATTATTACTTCTTTTTTAAGAGCCCATGTAAATGCGGGATCATAATTTGAATAGATTATTTCATTCTTATAGTTGGGATCATACTCCTCTAGCCAATCACTAGCCGATTGTACAGTATATCCGTAGCCATGTATAAATGAGTGACCTGTATGTACCGCTGTAGCGGATGTGATAAATATTAATCCAACAATAACATATAAACCCCAAGATTTCAACTTATCATGCTTAAATTTGACTTTATATTTTTCAATAATAACGCTAAAGGCTAATAAAGTGAAATATGTTAAAGCAGGAATCATAGTAATAAAATAACGATCAACTTTAAGTATAATAACACTATGGAAAATGAAAAAGGCCGCAAACCATGATAAGAATAAGAAATCAATTTTCAAATTCTTAACGTTAATATCATTCAATAATATATATCCAGTAAATAAAGCAAGTAAAATTACGAATTCAGTTATAATATAAGATTCCAAGAAAAAACTGAAAACTCCAACAGCTGAGAGAATAATTAAGATTATCAAACAATTATAAGTTTTAACCTTATTACTACTGAAAGTACCCTGTATTTTTCCTTTCAATAAAATCCGATATATGTATATTCCCAAACCTACTACGAGTATTGCAATTGTAATATAAGATAAAATTGTCGGAAATCCTATGGAAGGGGTTAATAATTGATTGTAAAGGCCTGTAAGCGGACCTACAGAGATATAATTTAATATATGCGTTAAATAATATAATCTATCCGGATTATAACCAACATCTTGTACAGGTGCTGAGGAATTAGATGACGTTGAAATGAATATATTAATTAAAGCATTTAAATTTCCTAAATTTAAATAAAAATAGGTTAAAAATGGAGTTACTATCATTGCACTTGGTAATAAACTGATTACTAGTTTTTTAATGTTATTATAGAAATTATTATTTATTAATAAATATAATGATATGGGGAAAATTAGCATGATAGAAGTGTATCTTGTAAGGAAAGCTACACTTAACATGGGTAAAACAAGATATAAATATTTATTATCCTCCCGTACACCTCTAACCAGTAAGTATACTACCCATATTGAAAATGAGACTCCTGGAACATCTATTCCACCAGAAACTGCCCAGGAATATATTAAAGGAAAGGAAAGGAAAATTATACAACCGATAGAACTTTGAATTTCATTAAAACGTTCACGTAATAATAAGTAAAATCCGATTACTCCGAATATGAATATTACACCATCAATCATAAATATGATATTTGATGAAATGAACCCGACCCTGAAGAATAGGGAGGTTAAAAAAGGCATTAAGGGAGGTAAATAGATTACACTCATATTTCCAACGGGTATTCCTGCGAAGATGAGAGCATTATTTAAGTATACAAAAACATCATAATAGGGAACCCCTACATAAACCTGATCAATCAATAAATACGATGTTATTATTATTGTGATCACTGTTAACTTGAACAATGTATTCTTATAAAGTTCCCTAAAATTAAAATTAAATTCATTAAAATTCTTCAATTAAGTCACCAAATAGATAATTAAAATAGAAAGGAATCATATAAAATTTAGAACCCCTATTATATATAAAATTGATCTAGCTCTAATTTTAATACAAATTATCTAAAAAATTTAAGGAGCTAAATAATAGGATGAAAATAGCTGCAGGCGAAACAATAGTATGCAATAAAATAGATGGAGTAATAGGTGCTGTAATTAAATATAATAATAAAAACTGCGCCATAACAGCTTATCATATATTAGAAGCCGGAAAATGTAATTTAAGCGATATAGTCCATCTTAACAGTTATAAAGGCAGAATCATTGAAATATTCTGGAATTATGATCTAGCAATTATTGAAATAATTGCACCAGAATCAGAAATAAAATTTTCAGAGATTGATCAACCTAAAATAGGCCCTGCATATTCACTTAACCATACCAAACGCATAAATTGTAGAGTAATGACTGTTGGAAAAACCTTTCATTACCTTGCATTTCCATTCAACCCGCTTCCTCTGCCCGGTGATAGCGGATCGCCCATAATACAGAATGAAAAGGTAGTAGGAATTTTAGCATCTATTTTCTATAATAACGCCACCGCCATAGCATTATCCATTGAAAGGTTCATAGTCCATTCAAAAAAAATAAATAATAATCAGGAGTTGTAATAATATAGATTAGGTTGTAAAAATTTATGAGCAATGAGTTAGAAATCAATTTAGATCATAATATTACAGACAAACCGGGACTTAGAAACAACGTCGGAGTTTTTCTTAATCGTGAACATGCAGGAATGATTCTATCAAAAATGCTCACAAATTATAAAAAAACTGATACCATAATATTTGGAATACCAGCTGGAGGAGTGCCTGTAGCCGCTCCAATTTCCAGAGAATTAGAATTACTTTTCGATGTAGCAGTAGTAAGTAAAATCACGTTACCCTGGACTACTGAAGCCGGTTACGGTGCAGTTGCTTTTGATGGAACCGTACAACTAAACCAGGAGATTATATCTAGAATGGGACTCACCCTGGATGAAATTAAAAAAGGTGTTGAAAAGGCTGCAATCAAGGTTGAAAGACGTTTTAAAGAATTTAGGGGTGATAAACCTTTCCCAGATCTCGAGAATAGCCCTGCGATTTTAGTGGATGACGGTATTGCATCTGGTTTCACAATGCTAGTGGCTGTGGAAGCACTTAAAAATAAAGGAGCAAATAAAATAATAATTGCAGTGCCCACTGCTCACCTTCAAGCCCTGGAGAAGGTGGCTCCCCATGTGGATGAGATTTATTGTGTTAATATTCGTGGAGGGTGGAATTTTGCAGTAGCAGATGCTTACCAAAGATGGTATGATGTGGATGATGAAGAAGTAACCGAGATTTTAGAAGAATTTATTTAGGATCCCTAAAAAAAGAAACTTAGACTATTTTTTTTTGAATCCATACTTTTTTTTAATTTAACCATTAGAAAATTAAACTATTTTATTATCTTTATTTAATAATAATTATCAAAGAAGGTTTTCCAAGTGTTAGGTGAAAAAGAATTAAGTAAAATATTTCCAGATTTTAAAGAGTTGTTACAGCCTTCAGGAATAGATTTAAGGTTAGATGAGGTTTTCATTCAAAAAAGTGCAGGATCCTTAATAAACAATCATAAAAATCTCCCACAATTAGAGAAACTTGAACCACCTATATATACTTTAAAACCAAAAACCGCATACTCAGTTACAGTAGAACCTAAAATTAAAATTCCTAAGGGATATGTTATGCTTTACCTCCCACGTTCAACCCTTAACAGATCATTTATTTCCATTCATACAGCAGTAGGTGATCCAGGATTCTATGGTACATTACAATTTCTATTATATAATTATGGAGAGTTTGATTACAATATAAAACAAGGTGAAAGAATAGCTCAGGCTGTAACGTTCCCCGTTACTGGATCTGGTGAGTACAATGGGAGTTACCAGGAAAAACAGGATTAAATATATTTTTTTTTTTAAATCTCCCATATTATCAAATTTATAATAAAAAAAAACTAAGGATTAAAATTTATGAATTCTTCTCCTACAATAAGATTTTCAGATGCTATTATCCAAATATTAGAATCAGAAAACGTTAAATACATTTTTGGACACCCTGGTGAACAGATTCTTCCCCTCTATGATGCAATTCGGAAATCAAAAATAAAACATGTGCTCATGCGACATGAACAGGGTGCAGCCCATGCGGCAGACGCTTATGCAAGAATATCGGGGAAATTCGGACTTTGCATAGCAACAGCAGGTCCAGGTGCATTAAATCTAACTATGGGCATCGCAACAGCCTATAAAGACTCAGTACCATTACTAATTATCACGGGAGACATTCCCACCAATCTCAGAGGCTGCAATGTATTCCAAGAAATTGAAGTCTGCAAAGTTTTCAAACCCATAACCCTAAACAGCTATAATATAAGTAATCCAGAAGAAGGCATCCTAAAGCTAAAAGAAGCAATTAATCAATTTAAATATGGTAAAACAGGACCAGTACATATCAGTTTGCCTAGAGATGTTTTACAGGAACAAGTTGATAAATCATTAATTTATAAAGAAGTTGAATATTCATCTAAAACAAACCTTAAAGAATTAAATGCGCAGATTAATGCTGCCATAAAAGCAATCGAAAAAGCAAAAAAACCTGTCATATTAGTTGGTGCAGGGGTAATCTGGTCAAATGCTACAGATAAAGTTTTAAATTTCGCTGAAAAACATAAAATCCCCATATCAACCACTTATCATTCACGAGGAATTTTTCCAGATGACCATCCACTTAACCTAGGAATGATGGGTACTAGAGGTACAGAAGCATCAAATTACGCAGGCGAAAATAGTGACGTCTTAATAGCTTTAGGATCAAGACTTTCAGAGCGAACCGAAGCAAGTATTGGACCATGTAAAATAATTCAAGTAAACCTTGACGAAGAAAACCTTAAAAGTGAAATTAACATTCAAACAGATGTTGGAGAATTTATCGATTCATTAAATGATTTAAAAGTACTTAACACCAAAAAATGGCTCAATGAATTATCAAAATACCCTACATATCATAAAATAAAAACAGATTACAATGAAGTTCCAATAAAACCTCAAAGAGCCATCCAGGAGATTCTAGATGCAGCAGAAGATTCCATAATAGTTAATGATGCTGGATCCCATACTACCTGGCTCACCCTACTTTATAAAGCTAAAAAATCATCATCATTCATATTCTCCGGTGGATTCGCACCCATGGGCTACGCTATACCGGGATCAGTCGGAGCATCCCTAGCAAATCCTCAAAAAAACATTGTAGTCATAGTAGGAGACGGCGGGTTTCAGATGACATCTCAAGAACTCGCTACTATTGCTCAATTAAATCTTCCCATATTGATCTGTATCATCAATAACAGTTCGTTAGGAATCATAAAACAATGGCAGAAAATCTATTACGGAAACACCTATGAAGTTGAACTACAAAATCCAGACTTCATCAAATTAGCAGAATCATATCACATCAAAGCAAAACGCATAAAATCACCCTTAAAAGTTTTCCAAACAGTAAAAAAAGCTTTAAATTTAAGAAAACCCTACTTTATTGAGATTATAGTTGATAAAGAAGAAGGTATACCATTAGTCAATACCAAAACATAAAATAACACAAGAGGTTAGTTCTAAATATTAAAATAATAAATGGGGGAATATTTTTTTATGGAATTCGTGAATGAATTTAAGGGATTAAATGGAAATCTTTTAGCTTTCAAAGAGGAAGTAGGCGATGCAAAAAAAGTAACTTTTGCAGGAGCTCCGGGAGTATGCACTCCTTATGCAGAACTTTTTGCTTATGCTATAAGGGATAAAGAATCTGTTTTTATTACATTGACTAATATTGAAAGTGCAAAGAAAATTGAATTAACTCCTCAAGGAATGCAGTTATCTGAACCAGCAGATCCTCATGCTGATGTTGTAGCGCTTCTTGGGGGTTTAACCCTACCTAAATCTAATGTTAAAATTGATGATTTAAATCAAATGATTGATAATATTCTTAAAGAAGATGGTAAACTCATAGGATTATCTTACATGGACATGTTCAAAGAGGCTGGATGGTTGGATAAAGTAAACTTTGATTGTATAATAAATGGTACATTAACAGGCTCTATTCGGAAAAAATAATTTTTTTTACGAATATAACTTTGATTAGTTAATAACTGTTAAGAAATATGATGGTAATTTTACGCCAATAAAGGATCAATGGGGTATTTTTAGAGCCTCCCGTCAGGGATTTATTCTGGATTACTTCAAATTTATAGTACATTTCAAATAAAACTAGAAATATAATTATTAAAATAAATGGAGTGTAAAAATTTTGAAAGAAACTAAAGAAAGTATCCAGGAAAAGGGAGCATTTATCCAAAAAGATAGAGAAACCTATGCTATAATTCCATATTTTCCGGGAGGACTAGTTGATTCCAGTACTTTACGAAAAATAGCAGATGTATCAGAAAAATATAATCTAAAAACTATTAAAACAACATCTGAAGGTAGAATATCACTCTATGGTGTTAAAGAATCGGATTTAGATAATATATGGGATGATTTAGGTTTGAAACCCGGAGGACATACTGGCAAATGCGTAAGACCAGCCAAATGTTGCATAGGTAATATACAATGTCAAAAAGGATTGCAGAATACAGTGGAAATGAGTAAAAGAATAGATAAACTTTATTGTGGAACCCCAACACCACGTAAATTAAAAATAGCCATTTCAGGATGCCCAAATTCATGCGCTGAACCTGCAGTTCGTGATATAGGACTTATCGGAACAAGAAAAGGTTGGAGACTACTGGTTGGCGGAACATGTGGAATAAAACCTAGAATTGGTCAATTATTAGCAAAAAACATTTCCGACGATGAAGTGATCAATATGATAAATAAAATAATAAATTATTATAATGATCAAGGAATCGAAAAACGTATGCCTGCATTTATAGAGAAAATTGGATTCGAAAAATTCTCGCAAAATGTTTTAAAATAAATTTTATCACCTTTTAATTTAAGATTGAGTAATCGGTTCTTTATTTTTGATAATATTGAAAGATTGTAGTTCCTCTAATACATTTCTTTGGCTTTTAGGATTAACAGGTGTGTCCAATACCTTTGTATCCTTCTTGAGGGACGCCTCCTAAGATTATCATTGTTAAATTACCATCATAAATGCTGATGTTTTCGGGGTGGCCTATTATCACATCGTTATATATTGGCTGTGGATTTGGTGATGTATCGTTGGGGTCGGTTAATGTGGCGATTTTAGCGCGTATTGTTTCATGCAGGTTTGCATATCCGTATAATCTCATTGCGGGAGTACTCATAAATTTAATCCTCTCCAAATAAATCGTCTAAAAATTTATCACAATCCCATGGATGATATTCACCTCTCAATAAAAAAAATTTGTTAAAATGGAATTTTAAGGATCAGAATAAGGTTAATGTAAGGAAAAACAGTTTAAAATTCGGTATATTTAAATATCTTAATACTTAAAATTATGATTAGGTGATAAATATGACTGAACTACCATTAGCTCCATTAAAAAGAATAATAAAAAATGCAGGTGGACAACGAGTTAGTCCGGAAGCAGAACAAGTTTTAGCAAAAATTTTGGAAGATATGGCTGAAGAGATCGCTGAAGACGCAGTTAAATGTGCAAAACATGCTGGAAGAGTAACAGTACAAGCATCAGACATTGAGATGAGCTGTAAATAACTTTGTAATATTTTTTTCTTTCTATTTCTACTTTTTTTTTACACTTGAAATTGTTCTACAATAACAATATTGTTGAAGTTGATCAATATTTTCAACTTCGTCATTCCACTATTTTAACGAAGTTCAAAAAAAATGGAAGTATAAAAAATATATTAAGGTCAAAAGTTTACCACAACTTCCTTAGGCCTCGCAGTGCTTTAAATGGTAAAAAACCTTCTGAAACTACTGGAATAAAATTAGACTTAAGCAATATATGGGAAATATTAATTTAAATAATATAACATGATAGTATAACTACAAGATTATGCTGGAGGTGAGTAACAAAATGACTGATTATGTTAAAACATTAGGTGGAGCTGAATATCACTGGTGTAAAAACTGTTCTAAATATCCATCTTATATAGCAGAAAGAACAACTATACGACCTGAAGAACATCTCTGTGATGAATGCTTAGCTAACGAAGGAGGAGATGATTGCAATTAAAAATTAATAAATTTTTTATTTTTTTATTGAACCTTAAAATATACTATAAAAAGGGTTAACATGTTGCACATCATCATCCGTATGGTCAACTGGACCAAAAACCGTGTTAAAAGTAATTTTACTTCCTTTACGGTCCTCGGGATGTGCATCTAAATAATCATTTAAAAGTTCCTTAGACCTGTTTCTCCCAAGTTACTGCTGAATGATTACGAGCTTCATTATCCATATATTATGCATCTGCAATAACTACCGCAGCATAGAGATTGGCAGCTTGGATGATAGCATCAGGTGTTGGATGTGGTCATGTTACCATTTGAATTTTATTTCTGATTCTTTGATCAGCAAAGTTAAAGCCATATTTATTGTAGTTTCTATGATATTTGTAGGCACGTCTTGTACCAAAACTGATATATTTCACTCATTATAAATTCAGTTCTAAATTTCGATTGAAATAAAAAAAATTAAAGTTTTATACCAATTAAATGAATTAATTTACACTTGAAATCATATTTTGATGAAGTATATTTTTCATTCTAAATGTTAAAAGGAAGAATCTATACTTAAACAGTACTAATTATTATCCATATTCTAGCGTAAAAAATACTAATTAGGTGGAGATTTTATTATGAAAGCTGATTTAAGCATTAAAATGCATTACTTAGATCTAGGTAATCCCCGAAACCTTCCCATTATTTTAATACATGGAATGACATTTGATCATCAAATGTGGAATCCTCAAATCCAAGTTCTTAAAGATAAATATCGTGTCATCGCCTATGATTTAAGGGGTCATGGTTTAAGTATAGTTGGAGATGGACAGTACACTTATAAAATGTTCGTCAATGATTTAATAGATTTAATGGATCATTTACACATTAAACAGGCAGTGCTATGCGGTCTTTCCATGGGAGGGGCTATAGCCTTACGTGCATATGAAATGAACCCGGATCGGATCAAAGCATTAATACTATGTGATACTAGAACTGAAGCAGACTCTAACGAGACTAAGTACTGGAGGGAGGATTCAATTGAGTTAATTAAAAATAATGGATTAGAATCTTTCACTCATGAATTTATAAATAACATATTTGCAAGAGAAAGTTTCAAGGACCATCCTAAAGCAGTGGAATTAATCCGAAACATAATCCTATCATCTTCACCCCAGGCTATCTGCGGCGTGCTTCTTGCACAGGCTGCCAGAACTGACATGAAACATGTACTCACCAAAATCAAGGTTCCTACATTAATAATGATAGGAGAAAATGATAATTTCACCCCCTATGCATCATCCGAAACAATGAATGATGAAATAATTAACTCTAAACTAAAAATAATCTCTAAAGCAGGTCACGTTAGTAATCTAGAGAATACAGATGAATTTAATCATAATTTACTAGAATTTATGAAGAAAATTAAATAAATAAAATAAAAAAAATTGTCGATAAAAAAAAATTAGGAAAAAATAAAAATTTATTTCAGATTTGTGAGTGCCTGGGAATCTAATTTTTTAATATCCCCACTAGGAGAATACTGACAAAGATTTACAAAAGTTGGAGCAGAATCTTTGCTTTTTTGCGGTATCACAACAACAAATGTCATTGTACATTTATTTTTATCAATCCAAGTGCCTGAATTTACATAAACATTTTTTTCTTGGTTTTCATTAACTGACGCTATGACTCGTGCCTCATGAGAATGTCCAAATATAACAATTCTTTTATCAGAATCAGGATTATTGAAGAATTGGACACCGGATTGATCATCAAGATGACTCGCCAAAGTCCCCTTCAAGACTGCTTCTTCGATAGGAATTTTAATAGGAACTAAATTATTACTTTGCCTCTCATCCCACGATTCAATAACTCCTTTATACAAATTAAGATCAATATAATCATCCTCTGAGTTTTGATAGGGTAAAATATCATTTATCGCATAAAAATCATTGAATCCATCTATACCCGTGTTTATAACCTTCTCATCAAGCCCTTCGTTCACTGGGAATTCAGTCATAAGACCTTTCCAAACATTCCAATAAAGGAAGTAATGATACTGATCCTTTCCCAGTTCATTTTTATTAACAATAGGTAAAGGACTATCTCTCTTAGGCCGACCCTCAATAACTGAACTAGTTGCTATTCTAGTAAAGAAATATCCTGAAGGTAATATTGAATCTGTCTCAGTTATATATCGATTGGAAGAATCAGGGGCACAATAAAAATTATATCTATGTCCATGTTCAATGATTAATTCCGGAAAATCAGGAGGAGAATATGCTCCCAAACCTCTAACATCACGAACTTGAGACACACCTGGCATAATATTTTGGATATCCTCAGAATTTATTAATAAATCATGATTTCCAGGAACATAAGTCACCTTTACTTTACCATCATTTATAATATTATTAAAAGCATCAATTACTGGTTTATTATTAAAAGCCACGGATTTCACGAAGTCCAACTGTGTTTTACCATTAAATGTATCTAAATCCATTGGAACAAACCATTCATCAATCAAATCACCAGCTATAACCAATTCTTTTACATTCGGTGAAATTTGAATATGATTTAAGAAATCTACTAAAGCATCACGATTCCTGTTAAATTCAGAATAACTGTCATTAGCACCTAAATGAAGATCACTAATACACACCAGTAAATTTCTTTTATTATTCAAATCAGAAATACCCTCTAAATCCAGATTAAATGAATAATCCACAGCAAAATAATTTGTATATTCCTCTCCTAAAGATGCACCACTTAAAGATTTTACTTTATTTACGGAAAGCTTATATTCTTCACCTTCAGCAAAATTTGTATTGTCAGATTTACTAATATAAAGAACAGAATCTGAATTCTCATCAATATTTAATATAACATCCATTTCTACTTCTTTACCATCAGATTTAACTTTATAAAGTTTTATTCCATCTGAAATAGTGCCCATATCTAAATCTTCATTAAATACTAATTTTATCTGTCTTGTAGAATCAATAACAGATGGATCCTTCATTTTATCTGAGAAAGAAATGTCTGTTTTCACATTTAACAATGATTTAACATTTTTTTTAGAATCCAAAGAAATCAAACCTCCTTCAAATATAACTAAATTACATTCTGCTGTCTATTATTTAATAAATAAAATAATTTTTATACAAGTAATAACTTCACTAAGCTTGCTTTTAAACATTTCTCCCATTTTATTTCAAATGAATCTAAAAAACGGTTTTTGAATTAACTTGTAATATATCTGTGCTTATATTGAGTATCACGGTTTAATTAATTAATTTAGCTGCAAATGAATATGGTATTTAAATAGTAAAACTCCTAGAAAAAAAATTTTACTAAATAAAATATTCTACTTAAAGAAAGTCCTTTTTTTTTTAACGAGGGCTTTTTAATATTATTTTTAAATAGATAATAACGAAATTTGTTTATTAATTAAAATATAAACATAAGCTGATTAATTTTTATGGAGTATTTGGTAATGAAAAATAATCCAGTGAAATCTGATATTGATTTAAATCAAAATACCGAAACCATCAACAGGCAATTGGAAGCTGATTTGGATGCAATGAAGAGATTACATAATCTAAGTACACTATTCATTCATAAAGGCAACTGGAACCAGGTACTTATGGAAATTGTTGACACTGCGGTCGCGATTTGTGATTCTGATTTTGGGAACATTCAACTCTTAGATTCTAAGACGTCTCAACTCAATATCGTGGCTCAGCACGGATTCCCTAAATGGTGGCTAGACTTCTGGAATGAAGTTCAGGAAGGAGAAGGTGTGTGGTACAGCATTAGAGAGAGGAGAGCGCATAGTCGTTGAAGATGTTGAGCAAAGCCCTATTTTTATAGGCACCCCTGCTCTCGACATCCAACTCAAAGCTGGTGTACATGCAGTTCAATCAACACCTATTGTGAGCCGGTCGGGAAAGCCGCTGGGCATGTTTTCAACACACTTTAAAAAACCGCATCGACCGGATGAGCGCGAACTTCACTTATTGGATTTACTCTCACACCAAGTGGCGGACATCATCGAACGGGAACAATATGAAGAAAATATCAAGAAGTTAGCGGATGTTGTGGATTCTTCAAATGATGCTATTATAACCAAATCCCTGGAAGGAATTATAACTAGTTGGAATAAAGGAGCAGAACAAATTTATGGTTATAATGCTGAAGAAGTTCTAGGACAAAATATTTCAATATTGGCACCACACACCCTTAAAGAAGAAATATCACAGTTAATTGAAAAAATTAAACAAGAAAAACAAATACATCATTATGAGACTTTAAGGGTAAAAAAGAACGGTAAATTGATAAATGTTTCTATAACACTTTCCCCTGTTTTAGACTCTTCAGGAAAATTAGAAGCTGTATCAACTATTGCCAGAGACATCACTGAAACTAAAAAAGCTGAAGAACGTAAACAGAAGATGATGGAGAAGGAACAACAACTTACAGAGGAACTTCAATCCTCAAATGAAGAATTACAGGCTACTACTGAAGAACTTAAAACAATGAATGAAGAGCTTCATTTGCAGATGGATTTTGAAGTGGAAGCCAAGAGAGAGTTGGAAGAGATTGCTAGTAAATTGAAGGTTTCTAATAAGGAATTGGAGCAGTTTGCTTATGTGGCTTCTCATGATTTACAGGAGCCTTTACGGATGGTGACCAGTTTCACTCAATTGTTGGAGCGTCGTTATAAAGGCCAACTGGATGAGGATGCTGATGAGTATATGGGATTCATTATTGAAGGTAGTAAGCGTATGAAATATTTAATAGATGATTTATTAGAGTTTTCACGACTTAACACTCAAGCTCGTGAATTTGAATCAGTTTTATTAGAAATCACTTTAGAAGATGTCTTAAGAAATTTAAAAGCATCTATAAAAGAGAATAACGCTCAAATTACCTACGACCCATTACCAAACATAATGGGTGATCAATCTCAAATTAATCAGTTGTTACAAAATTTAATAGCAAATGCTATTAAATTCCACGGTGATGAACCACCCGAAATCCATATATCCACCCAGCAAGTCGGGAATGAATGGATATTCGCCATAAGTGATAAAGGTATAGGTATTGAACCTGAACATCAGGAGCAGATTTTTGGAATATTTAAAAGACTACACACCCGTGAAGAATACGAGGGAACAGGTATCGGTTTATCAATCTGCAAAAGAATCGTAGAAAGACACAATGGAAAAATNNGAATCCGAACCAGGAAAAGGCTCTACCTTCTATTTTACCATCCCTGATACATAAATAATCAAATATTTATTTTTAATTAATTTTTTTATAGCATAAAGAAAAAAAGTTACCATTACACCCTTGATAAAAAAAAAATTTTAGGAATACGCCATGTTAATACAGTTTTATAACAGTAATTACCGCTTAAATAATTATTTAGCTCAAATATTTTATACTTTGGAATTGTTTAAATTTTAATGGGCTTATATTTGCATAATTTTCATAGTGTTTCATTTGAATAGATAATTTTTTCATAAATAATTCAATTACTATGTTCATTCACATAATGAATTTAATATCTATTTTAATTTTTTTTGAATAAATTATATCAGATAAAAGATGTAAATAATATAAATAATTATCAGTTAGATAACACGGGTGATAACTTTGGATGATGAAAAGAATTTTAAGCACTTAGATCTGTTAGATCTTCACGATGAAATCGTAATTTTTAACAGTAATTACTATCCCCATCACGATAAACCTATTAGAGCCACTCCTGAAGAGAGAGCTAGAGGGGAATGTTTGATGAAAACTTCCATTAAAAGGATGGAAAAAGATCCTGAATCACTAATTTTCCTACAACCTTACACAGCTACACTTCAAAAGATTATCATACGTTCATATCCAAATGAAGAAGATATTCCTAAAGAAATTCATGAATGGAAACCCATTTCTTATGAGCGTACACCAAATCCCATAGTATTTTAAAATTTCTTTCTACATTAAGATTTAGTTGGGGGATTATATATCCTGAAACAGAATTATTGGCAGTTGTCTTCGCATTAACATTGACAGTGATGTTCTCCAGTGCTGCAGCAGCAGCTACCCCGAAAATCAGTATAAACAATTTATTCACTAACTACAAAACCGGAAACGAAATTACGAACGTATTAAATATTCCAACTAATTCACAGACTTCAATTTCCAATATGAATAATCTGGCATAATATTTTCTTGACATATTAAGCAACATGTACAATTTTAAAAACGATAACTTTTACAGTTCAAAAATTCCACTGCCTAACTATGTCAAAGATAGCATACAATAACATTTTTGGTTAAAAAAATCGTTCTTTATTCATCATTTTTTTAAAATAACTAAAATATTGAATAATTAAATTTTTTATGAGATATTTATCAATATAGATTATTAAATATTAGCGATATAGACTTAAAAATGAATATTATATCTTAAAAAAGCGAATAAGGTGTTATTTTAAATGTATGTTGTGATAATGGGCGGTGGAAAAGTAGGTTTTAACCTGGCTTCCTTTTTAATTTCAGATGGACACGATGTAACCCTAATTGAAAGTAATGAAAGTTTATGTAATAATATTGCTTCTGAATTAGATGCTTTGGTGATATTTGGAAACGGTACCGACATAAAAACATTGGAAGAAGCTAATATAAAAGATGCCGATGTTTTCGTAGCGGCCACTGGACACGATGAATCCAATCTAATGGCATGTGTTTTGGTAAAGGAATATAACGTCCCTAAAATTATTGCACGGGTGAATGACCATAATCACGAAGCTGCATATAAAAAAATAGGTGTTGACGCAGTAATAAGCCCGGAACTTACCGCAGCCAGTTATCTTGAGAAATTAATAATAAGACCTACAATCGCAGATCTAGTAGTTTTAGGCAAAGGTGACGCAGAATTATTGGACTTCACTGTTGATTATAAGAAAACTATTGGAAAGAAGGTCAGTGATTTAAGCCCTACAGATGATTTTATAATCGTGGCAATATATGAAAAAGGAAAAATAGTAATCCCCAAACCCGATATGATCTTAAAAGAGGGTATGAAAGTTACGGTTTTGGTTAAAACTAAATTTGCTCAAAAAGTTCTAAAAAGATTCACCAAATTATAGATTATTTCTTCAATTCAAACTTCCTTCTACAATCTTAATCTACTCATCCCGATTAAATCATACAGTTCAAGATTAAATTTATTTATTTTCTTTAAGATCTCCTATTCCGGTTTAGGTTCATCGACAGACTCTTCGTTTTGAACTATTCCTTTTTTTGAACCTCTTCACCGGATTTAAATATCAAAGCAGTTGATCTCCCCGTGAATATAGCTAAATATGAGTATACCACTAATAATGCAATGATAAATCCTAAATACGGGATTACACGCAAAATATCGCCTATAATTCCAATCACAATGGTTACAATGCCCATGACTATGTACCAAATAATGTATTTTCCCCATCCAATTTTAGATATTCTTCCAAATATTTCACCTAATTTAAATGCCGCTCCAAGTTCATCATAAAAAGCCATATTCACTATCGCTATTCTAGCAAATAACCCAAATATAATAACCAATACTATACTGAGTACAAATGTTAAACCCAAACCCACCAAAGCTGATGGATTAATAATGTTTCCACTTTTAATTGCAACTGATGATCCTACGATACCAACCAAAATTACAATGATTGGAATTATAAAATACACAATCCCCACTATATAAACTTTAAAACCATCTATTAACATTCCACCCCAATCATCAAATTCTGGAAGTTCATCATAATCTGCAAGGGTAGACTTAATCACTCTTAACACATATCCAACACCAAATGCTAGAATCACAGTAAGATTTAGAATTAATAAAACACCCTCAATTAACACTTTCTTCCAATCATAAAACGGATACCTCACCGCATCAGATATGATTTCTCTAACATCCATTTTTAAAACTCCCCCATCAAATTTATGATAATTAAATATATGAAATTTAATTTAATATAAATCATATATGTAAAATTAATTTTTGGAGGCTAAAAACATTAACATGAATCTTTATACTGTAATATCAGTTTTATTACTTCTAGGATGCTTCATACCATTACTAATTTGGTTCTTATACGGACGAGAACCTAAAATTAATTATAAAGCTGAATACGAGCGTGATACGCCAACTAATGATCCACCCGCTATTGTTAACGCCATATGTGGACCGGGATTTTCTAAGAATATAGGCGAACCAGATATGGATGGATTCAAAGCCACGGTAATGGATTTAATTAATAGGAAATATTTGCTTATTATAAATAAATCCGATACTGAAGAAGAAGATAAAGAAGATGCAAGTGATTTATGTCTTATCTATCTAAAAGTTAATCCAGATAAAAATGATTCTAATCTTAAAATATTTGAAAAGGATGTTATTAATTTCCTGAAGAAATTTGATTATCATGGTTTTATATCACTGGATATGATTTTTGAGGATCTAATTAAAAATAATACTGCAAAATTATTTAGGGAATCATATCATCATTGGAAGAATGATATAAATAACAGAGTTCTAACTGATGAAGAACTTAAGAAAATATTCGATAAGAAAGGTGATATTTACGAAGATATTTTCGGCGGTTTAGGATTAATAATAGCAATAATAATTTCCATCACTGCTGTCATTTATCCTTTACCCGGGGTAAGTCTTCTCATATGGTCTTCAATTATATTTGGAATTGTAGCTATCGGTGCATTGACTATACCTCAAAGGATAGAAGGACATTGGACTACTAATGGAGAGGAATACGATGCTAAATGGCATAACTTCAAAAAATATGTTCATAATTCCAAATTGATTAAAGAATATCCCCCAGAATCCATTGAAATATGGAATAAATATCTAGTTTATGCCACAGCATTAGGGATTGAAGACCACGTCCTTAAGGCCATGGAACTAAATATCCCCAAAGATCAGTTAGAAACCAGTGACGTTTACATGTTCCATCATTACGGTGGATATAAACTCCTTAAGTCATCAGTTGAAATTGGAATGACAACAATAAACTTAAACATAAGAGAAACCAGATTATGAAGCGTAGTTTTCATAAAGGATTTTGAATTGCAAAAAAACATTTGGAAGCACTTTACAGGAAAAAGAGAGAATAAATTTAAAAATTAATTTCAGGATAGATTTCTATGATGAGATATAATCCGTTTGAAAAAGATATTTCAAAATTAGAAGCTAATGATCTAGAAAAATTAAAAAGTGAAAAAGTTGCTGAGGGTTGGTATGTAGAATATAAAAGTGATTTTCCTCCGAAAAATAAAAAAGTAGGTCATTCTATTGCATCTTTTGCAAATAGTGAGGGTGGGTGGTATATAATAGGTGTAAAAGACGAGGATGAAACAAACATAGCGAAGGAAATAGTTGGCATTGATTTGGAGGGTAAAATGCCAAAAGAAAAGTTAGCAAGTATTATTAAAGATTATATTGAGCCTATCCCTTATTTTGAATCTATTTTAGTTAAAATTTCTGAAAAGAAAGGTGTTTTAATAGTTAAGGTGATTAAAGGTGAAGAATCCCCTTATCTTACGCGTGACGGTAAAGTTTATCAAAGGATAGGTGAAGTTTCAGATCCTGTAGCTATAACAGATGTACATACAATGCGAAAATTATATGAAAGATCAGAAAATACTAAATTGAAAATTGAAAAATTTTCTCAAAATCCTTTTAAAATATCAAAATTCCAAGCAGAACAGAATAGGTGCTTTTTGGAAGCGTATTTTTATATATCATCTCCAAAATTCAATTTTAATAATTTTCATTCAGATGAATTTTTCGATGATATGAAAGAAAATTTTTCAACTAATGTGCAAATATTCAATGATAGAATTAAGGCATATTTACCTTTTGATAACTTTTATTCTTCCCTAAACTCATATATTTTAAGAGATTTGGAAGATAATGACCGTTCTATTGATTTAGTAACTACACTAGAACTTTTTAATAATGGAAATCTTAAAATGTTTCTTGGAGTTCCAACTTTACCATTAAAAGATGATTTGACTATTATTGATCTTTATAAGTACAATACAAATTATAAGAAATTTCTTGATATTTTAAGCCGTAACGAAAAAACCTCATTACGAATTATAGATGGTCATAGTCTGCTTACAGCATTTTATATAATTTTTAATCAATATAAACGAATTCTAATAAAAAATGGTTTTAAAGAAAACATTGGAGTTCGTTTTAAAATTTCTAAGTGTTGGAGAACTTTAATGTTCTTCAACGATGAAAAATACCTGGATCTATTGAATAGATATGGAGTTCCTGTATGTTTAAAATCAGAGATTGAAGTTCCAGAATTTAGTGGTGGAAATTTATTAACTGTAGATTTTGAAGAAGAAAATGAAGCTTTGAACCTAATAATTAAAATTTATGAAGCATTAGGACTTCCACCACATTTCATGGAAAAAACTATCGAAGGACTATCAAATTTCATTGCATTTCATCCCAATAACTCTAAATAATTTTGAATAATTTAAAAAAAGCAATGAATATTTAAACAGATGAGGAATATGTAAATTATCATTCTTAGAATTTAAAATGATTTTAAATTAGATTAAATTGATATTTTTGAACTTCGTTATTCGTCGATATAACGAAGAGGATGAAATGAGTAATAAATTTGTTTTAAAAATCGAAATATTGGCACAATGTTTTTACGTGTTATTTATAATAGACCTTTAAATAGTAATACTAATTCTATTCTAAGAATTTCTAGATTTTTATATTTTAAAATAAGTAATTTGAACCCTACTTATCCATGAAAGAAAGATGGAAAATTAAGTTAAAAGCTATTTATTAAATTCATTTTAATTTAAAATAAAGTATAACATGATATAAAAAAAATAGTTACATTAAAAACCTTATTTAATTTATTATGATTTTTAATTTTAGTAAGGTTTTAAAGCTTCAACTTCTAACCTTTTCATATCTATAACAACTAAACCATCTTCATTTAATGGATGATCGTTAATATATTTTAATACTAGTTCATTGATGAAGTCTTCCTTTAATTCATCAGGTAAACGCTGAGTATAAGGAAGCCATGTAGTCCTTATCCAGGATTTCAATCCGTTTAATCCATTCTGAGTCATGACTTTAGGTATTAACTCCACTCGCAGTGGTTCTAAATTAGCTTTTTTAAGCCAATTCTGATAAGCATCAGGCTTATAAAAAGAGTATGGAAACTTAAAATCTTTATAATAACTATTCCATTTTTCATTTTTCATAAGATCATCAGCAGTTTGTAAAATTTCATGTGCATTACCATAGCCTCCCATTTGAATTAAAATCCTACCTCCAGGTTTAAGGCTACGTTGAATTTGCTTTAAAATCGTTAAATGATCTTTTACCCAATGCAACATTGCATTAGAGAATACCCAATCAAATTCTTCAATATAATCCAATTCCATAACATCTTTAATTTGAAAGGATAAATTAGGATAATCTTCTTTAGGGAAAGTTTTAGTAGCTAATTCAATCATTTCTTTGGAATTATCAATACCTAAAACAGAACCGTGTTTAACATGTGATGAGATCTCAGAAGTCACTCTACCATCACCACAACCAATATCTATAATTTTCTCGTCTCCATGGAGTTTAAATTTATTTATAAGTTCTTTAGCCCACTTATTTTGCGCACTAGAATGTTCCCGATAATCCATAGCATCCCATTTAAACAAAGTATAACCACCTACAAAAATTAATATTAACAAATTACCTTAATCTTTATTCGTTTAAATTAAAAACTTTCTTAATCACAGTTTCTTTAAATTATATAAAACCAAATATTTTTCTAAATTAAATAACTTAATTATTAATTTTTATAAATCCTATTAAATCCCTCTGAATGTGATTTTTTAAGAAATTGAAAATTTTAATATTAACTGATCTTTTCATTTTGAATTCAAAATTTAAATTAAACAAATATTTAGTCGTACATTTCAAGTGTAAAAAAAGTGTGAAAACAATCATTAAAAAAAATGTAACATTTATTTTTTTGCAACTAATATTCCGGCTAATATATTTCTATATTGATTTCAAGGCCCTATCTGAATGTTATTTTTATAAGTGATATTTTCATTCTTGATTAATAACTTTCTGCAAAATGCTTGAACGCAACCATATGCCTGCGATGTGCGTCCTTGATTCCTTTCTCCACCATTTCATTGATAATTTCTTCTAAAAGAAACACTTCTTCTGAAATAAATTTTGTCATTTCAGGAGTCAAAGCATAAAATTTAACTGTCACTGAAACTTGTACATTCGGTGCATCAAGAGTCAATTTTACTTCATCGGGCAGGTTCCTGGCTGTCACCGTAGCAACAAAAACCATTTTTCTATTTCCATTCTGCCCGAAACGATATTTCGATCCAACCATTCCAGGTTCACCACTTATAGGCTCGTATAAATCCAAATCATCCATCCACTTTTTATTATTATCTGGATCTGCATATAACTCAGCAAGTTTATCTTGTGGAACATTGATTTCAAGTTCAACAACACTTTTTATGGTTCTCAATTTGTTTCAACACCTTTTTTACTAACAGTATAAATACAAAATTTTTTTGTCAATTATCGTTCACTACAAAATTAACTAATTGAATTATTATAATTCATATTTATTTAATAAAAAATATGTTAACATTTGCCTCTTTTGAAAGTTCCACTGATTATTTATTGAAGGATGTCCTCACATAAATATAGTTGATATTTGATTTTATGTAATCAAATAAATATTTAAAGATATTTTAGAGTTGAAATCAATCTAAAAATTGTGTATTATAAATTTTAAAGAGTTTCAGCGTCTTTCAGATTGAATATTCATCAGGTGTCTCATTATCATGGCATGTTCTAAATTAAATATTGTAAATAAAGAGATAATAATATGAAAAATTTGGGAGGTATTTTTGGAAATGTTTCCTCATAAAGTTAAGATTGTTCGTAATTATAATTCTAAGGATGAGAAGATCTTGAAGGATGTTTCTGCATATATTCAACCGGAATTATCTTTTTTTGATGATCATGTGGATATTAAAAAAGGTGATTATGTTATTGTTCCTGAGTTAGATGAACCATTAATTGCATCTAGGGTGGAGGTTCGTCCTAGGGGAAGAGGAGTGTATATTAAAGAAGTTAAATTTATATCTGAGTCGGAATTTCTTGGAAAGGAGAATAAAAGTGGAATTAGTGTTCAAGAAGAATTTCATGGTATTAGTAGGGGTATACAACTAAATAATATTAGTGCCACTATTTACTTGCAAGCTTTAGAGAATAGTATAGAAAATTCAAGTGATATACCTTTAAAACAAAAGGAGTCTTTAATTAAGAAGGTTAGGGAACTTGAAAATGATCCTTATATTGAATCTTTAATTACTAATCTTTCATTATCTGAGGAGAAATTAAAAAATTTTAATTTAACTATTTCTTACTAAAAAAAAGTTTTATAAGTTTGTTAATGAATGGAAGCGATAAATTTCTTTTAAATTTTTTCCTCAACTAATTATTAATAATAAATTTATTTTTAAGTGAATTTTTAATACTTCCATGTTATTATTAAGAGTATAGTAAGAGCTATGAATTCAATGACGCTGCCTATAAATTCGTGTGTATTTATTGATAAGTTATTACCGGGTATTGGTGAGATAAGGCTAAACACGCTTTGTAGCATTAACAATAAAACAAATAGTATAAGTCCTAATGTAAATCCAATTTTTATTTCTCTGTAACTTTTAATGTAAAAATAAAGTAATCCTAACAAAAGAATAATATTCCCAATCCCTACAAGCTGGGCTGCAAATTTAATCCCTGCATTTCCTAACAGTTCTAACACCATTTTCATAATCTCCCAAATAAATTATTAATTATTTCTTCTTCAATTGTTCCCAAACATCTTCAAATTCGGCATAGTCTTTTTTCATTTCATCTGACAGAAAATACATTTTACCATATTTTTCTCCAAATGAACTGACGACGTTACTATTCTCCAAAATTTTAATATGATGTGTAATAGTCCTGTAATTCACATTCAACTCTTCAGCAAGTTGATTTGAATTATAAGGCTGATCTTTCAACTTCTTAATAATTTTAGCACGATTTAATCCCCCTCTTGTACCAAGGATTAACCACCAAAGCATTAATTTCATGAGTAATCACTATTTAAATCATTAACAAAGTAAAATTTAGTCATTATAATTATAGTATTATATTATGAATAAATATCTAATAAAAAAAAATTAAAAAATTTAAAATATCTTATAAAATTAGGAGATTTATAAATCATCTCAATACATATAAAATTCGATTCTTAGTTTATCACATTTTTTTCCTCTACTATTTTCCCATCGAGCACTTTAAAAATTCGTTCAGCCATGTTAGCAACATAAGGTTCATGCGTTACCAATACGATAGTTACGTTCTCTTTTTGGTGCAGGTCTTTCAGAAGCTTTAGTATCGTGTCCCCTGTCTTCGAATCCAACGCCCCCGTAGGTTCATCCGCTAAAATAATCGACGGATGATTAACTAATGCACGTGCAATGGCGACTCTTTGTCTTTCCCCACCAGAGAGTTTAGTAGGATTCTGATTGACTACATCNNTACATAGGGATCTCCACATTCTCCACCACACTTAAATTAGGTATCAAATTATGCATCTGGAAAACAAAGCCAATTTCCTGAGACCTGAACTTGTTTAAATCCTTAGTCGTCATAAGATCAATACCAGCCACCTTAATAGAACCTTCATCCGCCCTATCAAGTGCACCAATCATGTTAAGAAGAGTGGATTTACCGGAACCGGATGGTCCCATAATGGATATAAATTCCCCTTTCTTAATTTCCAGATCCATACCGTTTATGGCTTTTATTTTTCCTTTATCATAACTTTTCTTGAGAGCGTGAATTTCAATAATATTCTCGGTTTTATTCATAGCGCAACGCCTCGGTTGGTGCTAGTCTGGATGCACGATAAGCGGGATATAAACCACCTATTAAACCAACTAGGAACGCTATTCCAAGAGCTCTTAACAATATATTCACTGTTAATTCAGCTGTGAAACTTGACCCTATAACTGCCAATAATACTTCAACACCCACTACACCCACGATGATACCAACTACGGCTGCTGTCAAAGTTAATATAATGGATTCACCAAGTATCATGGTGAGTATTCGGCTGCTTCTCCATCCTACAGCTTTTAAAACACCTATTTCACGTGTCCTTTCATATACAGACATTATCATCACATTTATTATTCCTATTCCACCTATTACAATGGCCAGGAGGGATATTGCTGTTGAAGCAGTGTTAACGAATCCTAAACTTTGATTTACTCTATTAGCCTGATCAGCTGCTGTTGTCGCGGTTAATTGATTAGGATAAGCATTTTTTATGGATTGGCTTACTGTGGTGACGTTAGCATTGTCAGTAGCCTTAACAGCGATGTCACTTACTTTACCATCATTGCTGGTTAAATTTTGTAATGTATTGAGTGACATGAAAGCTCCTCCATCTGTCATGAAGCTACCAGTTTGATATATTCCGGTAACTGTGAAGTTTGTGCCGAAAATGTTGATGGTGCTTCCCACAGTTTTGTTAAGATTTTTTGCAGCTGTAGTTCCTAATATTAACTGATTTGCACTTCCATTAGTGTAGACTGATCCATTAACGCTGTCTATTCCTTCTAAACTTAATTTGTTACTGTCCATACCAATAACAGTAAATCCCCCTCCACCGAAACCTGAACCACTTGTAGAATTTGTAGAAGCGCCGGTAACATTAGCAGATGCACTTAAAATTCCCGCGGTGTTTGCGACTCCGCTAATATTTAGAAGATCGTTTGCAAGACTTTCATTAAGGGTGCCACCTCCTGCTCCAAAGCCGCCAGAGCCAATTGGAGTTACGGTAATTTCAGCTGCTCCTGATTTAAGAGTACTAGTTGTAGCAGATTGAAGACCACCAGTAATCATACCTAAAACCACGATGGTTGCTATACCAATAGCAATCCCTACAATTGCAAGAGCAGCCCTGGTTCTGTTTCTGAATGGATTTTTTATGATTAATCCTGTGAAACTCACGATTAAAATCCTCCTNNATCCTTAACCATTTTTTTAAAAATTTATATTTAAGTAACTTTTTCAAAATTATATGCAAATTACACCAATATTACACCAAATTCAAGTGAAAATATACTCCTAAAAAAATTAAACTATTTAGTCAGCTAACCTAAATCAATATAGATATTTCTAATTTAGAGATAGAAATGGACTTGACCATGTGAAAAAAGACTTATGAACAATTCTATAAGAAATTTAATTAAATAATCAAAAAGGATGCAGTGGTTCAATTTGAATAACCCGTCGATAAAAAAAATATTGAACATGTCATATACATGTGGCTATATTAGTTATTACGGCCTAATTATGATTTCTTCACTTTATATGTTCATAAATCTTAATTTATACCTTATTGTGGTTAACTCATAAAAACAGGAGCCTAAAAATTATTATATAATACTATTTATAAAAATAATATTATTCCTAGTATTCCGTGAATTATTGCCAAAAAAAATGAGATAGTCACCATTGTAGGGTGCCATATGAATCTTATATTTAACCATCTTTTGT
>PMWA01000072.1:41428-41705 GCA_003166335.1 Methanobacterium sp.
AAATTAAAGTTATAATACCCAAATAAAGTATAAAAGGCTTACCAAATATTAGATAAAAAGTAATGTCAGTAAACATGGATATATCTCCTCCCATTCTCAACTTCATAAAGTTTATAAATTTTTGAGAGATTTTAAAATTATTTTAGGTTAAATCTAAGTCCAAAATATACAGTCGGTTATAAAATGTAAAAGAAATTCTAATTGAAATCGTAAATTCAGTTATTGATTATCATGAGATTATCTCTGAAATTTCATAATTTATCCTTCATTTTTTTTT
>PMWA01000035.1:0-15000 GCA_003166335.1 Methanobacterium sp.
AAAGAAGCCATTGCACTGCAACTTTTTGGTGGTTCGGCCAAAACATTGGAAGATAAAATCCGTATTAGGGGAGATATACACATATTAATAGTTGGGGATCCAGGTATTGGTAAATCTCAGATGCTGAAGTATGTTTCAAAGTTAGCTCCTCGAGGTATTTACACTAGTGGTAAAGGTACTAGTGGTGTGGGTCTGACTGCCGCTGCAGTTCGGGATGAATTTGGAGGATGGTCCCTGGAAGCTGGGGCGTTGGTTCTGGGAGACCGTGGTAATGTCTGTGTAGATGAATTGGATAAGATGAGGCCAGAAGATCGGTCTGCCATACATGAAGCATTAGAACAGCAGACTATTAGTATTGCTAAGGCAGGTATCATGGCAACCTTAAACTCTCGATGTTCAGTGCTGGCAGCGGCTAATCCTAAATTTGGAAGATTTGATCAATATAAATCTATTGCAGAACAAATAGAGCTTCCACCAACTATATTATCTCGATTTGACCTTACATTTGTTATTGAAGATAAACCTAACTTGGAAAATGATAAAAAATTAGCTAATCATATTTTAAAAATTCATAAAGAAATTTCAATACCCTTTGAAATTGACCCTGAAATTTTACGAAAATATATTGCTTACGCGAGAAAAAATGTTGATCCAAAGCTTACTGAAGGAGCAATGAAGGTTCTTCAAGAATTCTACGTAGGAATGAGGGGTGGAGCTGAAGATGAGGATTCACCTGTACCAATTACTGCTCGTCAGCTTGAAGCGTTAGTGCGATTATCTGAAGCTCATGCTAGAATTAGATTATCTGATGAAGTTAAGGTGGTTGACGCTGAAAAAGCTATTCAACTGCAACAAAAATGTCTTAGGCAAGTTGGGTTGGATCCTGAGACGGGGAAAATTGATATTGATAAAGTTGAAGGTAGAATGCCTAAATCGGATCGTGAAAAGATTAGATTAGTGCCTCAGATTATAAAAGAATTGCAAGAGGAGTTTGGTGGAAATGCTCCTAAAGATATACTCTTAAATGAACTTTCTGATAAATATAATATGGATGAAGAGAAGGCGGAAGAATTAATAACTAAGTTGAAGAGACAGGGAAGTATTTATGAACCTAAACAGGGTTATTATAAAGTTGTATAATTTATTTAAATAATAATTAAATTATTAAATTAAGAATTATAAATTTAATTCTAATAACTGGAATTTGTGATATTCCATAAATTATAATTTCTTAAATTAAAGGAGGATTTTTGTATATGACTGATTATAATGAATTATTAGACAGAGCAATAGAGCAATTACCGCATAAAACAATGGAGACTAAAAGATTTCAAGTTCCCAAGGCTTATTCCATGATTCAAGGAAATCGGACTATGATTCAGAATTTTTCAGAGATAGCCGATGCGCTTAATCGGGACCCTCAGCACATCCTGAAGTTTCTTTTAAGAGAACTTGGTACTGCGGGAAATTTGGAAGGAAGTAGAGCTATAATGCAAGGGAAATTCACTCACTACCTTATAAATGAGCGGATAGATGATTATATAAACAGATTTATCATGTGCCATGAATGCAATAGACCGGACACGCGCATTATAAGGGAAGACCGAATATTTATATTGAAATGTGAGGCTTGCGGTGCTAAAGCTCCTCTTAAATCACTTTAATCTATTCTAAAAAAAACCTGATATTATCATGAGTTAGTTTAATTTTAGAAATTTTATTTTTACAAATTTTGTTGAGTAGAGATTATATTGAATGGTAAAATATTTTGCCCCCAATGCGGGAAAACAGGTGTAAAACTTTTCAGTGGTCTCTGCCGTTCTTGTTTTATTGAAAAAACCAGCTTAATTAATGTGCCTGAAGAAATTGATATCATCATCTGCACTCACTGCGGATCAATCCAAAAAAAAGTCAGATGGATTGATTCTGATTTATCTCTAAATGATACAATAATAAAAACCGTTTTAGAACACGTTGAAATTGATAAATCCGCTTCTGACGTGGAAATATCTATAAAAATTCATACTGTTCGTGGTTCTATTTTTGAATGTCTAGTGACTGTTAAGGCTCAGGTTATGGACGATATTCTAACTCAAGAGTTTTTGGTTAATGTTAAATTAAATAAAAGTGTTTGTAAAGTTTGCAGTAAGTATGCCTCAGGTTATTATGAAGCTGTTATTCAAATGAGGGCTGATACTAGACTTCTTTCTGCAGAAGAAATAGAAACTGCAGATAAAATTATAAGTGATAAGATTGAAAGACTTTCAGTGAAAAATCGTATGGCTTACATCTCTCAAAGAGTGGAGATGAAAGAAGGGGTAGATTACTATGTAGGCTCCTATAAAGCAGCTAGGAAACTTACCGAAGCTCTGAAGAATGTGTTTGGAGGAGTTTTAAAGGATTCACCCCGCCTCATGGGTCGTGATAAAAATGCTGGGAAAGATCTTTACCGTATGTGGATTTCTTTAAGGCTGCCACAATTTCAGAAGAGTGACTTTGTAAAATACAATAATCTGAAAACACAAGTGCTTAATTTTGATGCTAACAAAATATATCTTAAGGATCTGGAATCATCTGCTACAATTTCAATTGCTTGGCGGGATTATGAAAAATTAAAAGTCATAGCTCGAAAAACCGATATTAAATTTGCTATGGTAACAGCTAAAACCCCTCAATTAATCCAAATCCTCCATCCTGACAATTATCAACCAGTGGATATAGAATTAAATAAAGAGCTCTCACATTTACAGATTGGAGAAGAATTGAAAGTTGTTGAAATAGATAATATTCTTTATGTAATTTGAAAAACGATTTTATTATTGTTATAATAGTATTAATTTAAATGAAATAAAAAAAATGAATGAAATAAAATGATAATCTAATTTTTTTTATAACTTAGAATAATAAGAGAATGATGTACAAAATTTTTTTTAAATTATTCTAAAATAATTCATTTTTACGGTGATGAAGAATGGACTTAGAGTCTAAAATAGAACTAGTAGAAAAGGGAGTACTGGAGATAGTTACTCTAGAGGAACTGAAGGAGAAAATTAAAAATCAGGATATGACTGCTTACATTGGTTACGAACCTTCTGGAAAAATCCATTTAGGACATGCCATTACCGTTCAGAAAATGTTAGATTTACAGAAGGCTGGTTTTAAGATTAAAATCCTCCTGGCTGATCTCCATGCCTATCTAAATGATAAGGGTAGTCTTGAAGAAATAAAAGAAATATCAAAGTATAATATAAGATGTTTCCGTGCTTTAGGATTAAGTGATGAGACAGAATTTATTTTAGGATCTAGTTTCCAGACTCAAGTGGAGTATACTTACAAAGTCTATGAATCAGCTATTAACACTACACTAGCACGTTCAAGGCGGAGTATGGCTCAAATAACTAGAGAAAGTAAAGATCATAAGGTTGCCGAAGTTATATATCCACTGATGCAGGTGGTTGATATGATTTTTTTAGATGTGGATTTAGCGGTGGGTGGTATGGAACAGCGTAAAATTCACATGTTAGCTAGGGAGAATTTACCTAAAATGGGGTTTCCTGCACCTGTATGTATTCACACTCCTCTTTTGCATGGTACTGATGGTTCGGATAAAATGTCTTCTTCTAAAAACAACTTCATAGCTATTGATGACTCACCCGAAGAGATAACAGAGAAAGTAAAGAAGAGTTTCTGTCCTCCAGGACAGGTAGATGGAAACCCGGTTTTGGAGATAGCGGAGCACTTCATATTCCCTAAATACAGTTCCATGATCATTGAAAGAAGCTCAAAGTTTGGTGGTGATTTGGAGCTTAAACAAGAGCAAATATTGGATTTGTATGGTAAAGGAAACTTACATCCACTAGATCTTAAAAACTCGGTTTCAAAATATTTGATCAAAATTTTTGAGCCTGTACGGGAATATCTTAATTAAATTAAATTTACAAACTAATCATTGATAATGAAAAAAAAGTTTTATAAAATGAGGTGATTTCTTTATGGATGAAGAAGTTAAATATGAAATGAGAATCCCACGGGGGGTTTCCGGGCAAATTTTGGCTAATGTAATGGAAAAATTTGATCTGGAGGTTAAACAAAGTGATGATGGCCCTTTTTTATATGGTGAGCAGGAAAAATTGGAAGAAGCCAGGGATTTTATAGTTAAGGCTTTAAATGAGAGGATCAAAGAGTTAGAAGAGCATTGATGAATTAAAAAAAAATTAATTAATAAATTTTTATTATTTCAAATGTTTTAATTTTATTATAAAAATTTGAAATTTAAATTTTCTAAGTTTTTGTTGAGAAAATTGATTTACGTCGTTACTAACCATTCTTTAACTTCATCTGCTATGTCTTCTGCTATGTCTTCTATGTGATTTTGATCACTCCAAGTACATATTTTTGATTTTGATAAGTCACCTATTTCTTCGAAGGTGCTTTCATCACTCCAGGGATCTTTTTGTGAGGGTGTGCAGAATGAAAGATCACTGTCATGATTTTCCTGTATTAAATCCCATGTTTCAGAGTTACGAAGCTCCCAATACCAGGAATAAGTGAGTACACATTCATTATCTGTTGCTTCATCTTCAAAGCTTTCTTCACAGTAACTTTCTTCAGCTTTATATCCAACCACTAACATTTTCCTATCTTCAATTTCGACGTGTGCTTCCCAAACATCTTCAGAATCTTTAATCTTTTCAATGGGCGTATTTATGATCAGGTCAATTATTTCGTCCTTTTCCACCATTTAATAAGCACTCCTTCATAAATTTAATTCCTTTATACTTTGTAATTAAACAGATTTTCAATAGGATGGATAACTTTTAAGACTTCATTAAATATATTAGTAAAAAATAATACTTAATTCTATCTATACCTAATTTTGTTAAATTTTTAGAATCTTATTAATATGATTCATAAGACCTAATGAAAAATTATTTTTTAAGGTTTTTTTAAATGCATATGCCTAATTTGGGAGATATTATTCTTTTTATATCATAATGAGTTTTATTAACACCGTTTTCTGCATTTAAAACATGGAATCCCTCAGTTTCAGCAAGTTTAAGATATTTTTTCCGGATCTTTTCGAGGAAAACCTTATTCTCAAAATGATCTTTACCTTCACATCTCCCCAAAGCAGTGTCAATTTCTAAATCTAATAATATTGTTAAATCAGGTATTTTAGCATGTTTATTTAATTGAGCTATCCATTCATCATCATTTTGATATACTATACTTGAATAAAAGCAGCGATCACTGATTACAATTTTACCTTCAGATTCTGCTTTTCGAATTTTATCCATCAAAAACATACGATCAGCAGCGAAAAGCAGCGCCAAAGTTATTTGAAAATTTATTTCAGATGCATTGGAACTTCTAAGCATTTTCCTTATTAATTCACCTACTTCTGATTCTGTAGGTTCTGAAACCTTGAATGGTTTATAACCAATATTTATAAGCCATTTTTCAAGCAATTCTATTTGAGTTGATTTTCCTGATCCATCAATGCCTTCTAAACAAATATACATTCTAAATTCTCCTATTTGGAAAAAAATTAATTTTTTTATTGGTAATAGTAAAAAATGAATCTAAATGGACTGGGCGGGATTTGAACCCGCGGCCTCTGCCTTGCGAAGGCAACGCTCTACCATCTGAGCTACCAGCCCCTAAAAAAAATAATTATTAAATTTAATTGATGAATTTTATATGTTTTATTATAACATTTCACTCAATTTTTTTTTTAATCCCATTTTTTCCTGAATTCTTCTTTCTCTTTTAAAGTCATCCAGTGACTTCCATCACATAAAGGTTTGTTATCGGATTTACCACAACGACAAAGGGTTACTCGATTTCTTATTTCATATATTGTTCCATCAGTAGATTCGATGGGTATTCCACCTCTTACCCAGAGAGGTCCTTCACAATGTTTTTGTAAATCATCCACCACTGCAATGGATGTTTCCAGCACGGGTTCTATTGGTTTGCCTGTTTCTTTATCCCATAAAACTAAACGTCCTGATGGGCATTTTTTAGCTTCATCAATTGCTAATTTAACATCTTCAGGATTATCTGATTTTAGAAGTTCTCTGATTCCACCTTTCCTTAGACAGAATCTTGAATGGTCACAAAACTCCCATACATCCGTTAATTTAAATTTCTCATCTTCAAGTTGCACTGCCCGATCCATGTAAGGTATTTTACTAGCCACTTCTTTGCCTGTAAAATCAGTATTAGTATGGGTTCCATCACAAAATGGTTTATTTTTAGATTTCCCACAACGGCATAGGATGTAATTTTCTTTGAGTGGAAATTTATAGTCAGTATGCCACTGGCATATATTTCCTTCCTCATCAGCATTTATACTCATCTTATATAATGGAATTTTACCAGATACTAAATAAGGACCATTTTCAATTATTTTTATTTTCATTTTTTTAATCCTTCTACCGATCTTTTGTATGCAAGTTTTTTCTTTTACCTTTATTTTATTATTTTCTTTTTTTNNTATGAGATAAATTCTGTTCTAAATATAATTATTTATTTAAGAAATTAGTCTTTGAAATAAGGTGTTTCTTGTGGTTGAAGAATCTAAAACTGGTTGGCTGACACTGATAGTTGTTACCTTATCGGTTTTTATTATCGTAATTGACAAAACTTTTTTAAATGTAGCTATTTCTGCCCTTATAAGAGATTTGAACACAAATATTCAAACTATCCAATATATAATTGCAATCTATTCACTGATCATGGCTTCTTTAATGATTATCGGTGGTAAGATACAAAATATTCTGGGAAGAAAAAAAACTTTCCTTACTGGAGCTTTTATTTATGGTGTAGGAACTGTTATCGCTGCTGTCAGTTTAAATAGTGCAATGCTTCTTCTGGGATGGTCTATTCTTGAGGGTATCGGTGCTGCATTGATGATGCCTGCAACTACTTCCATTATATCTGGCAGTTATTTTGGTGAGAGAAGAGCTTTTGCCTTAGGGATCATTAGTTCCATGGCATCAGGAGCGGGTAGCATAGGACCTCTTCTAGGAGGTTTCCTGACCACTTACTACACTTGGCGTTATGCATTTGCATTAGAATTAGTTGTGATCATAATTATATTGCTGTCGTCTCGTGTAATCTCACCGTTTCCACCAACTGAGGAATGGTCTGATTTTAATATTTCAGGAGCTGTTTTTTCCGCGTCAGGCTTATTCATATTGGTGATGGGTGTATTGTTACTTAATAACCCGACTAATTGGAATTTAGTGCCTTATTTTATCATTGCAGGTATTATTCTTCTTGTTATATTTTATTGGAACCAGAAGAGTAGAATTAAAGAGGGTAAATCTCCTTTACTTGATATTACTCTTTTTAATGATCGTTCTTTTACTTTTGCTAATATAGCTCGGTTAATAATGAATTTCACTATTGGAGGAGTGCTTTTTGTACTCCCTGTATTCATATTATTCGTTTTAGGTGCTGATCCTTTAACTACTGGTATATCTTTGATTCCTATGAGTTTAGGCATTTTCACCCTTAGCTTTACCGCCGGCAAGGTTTCAACACGAATATCAGCCCGTTACATTCTTTCCATAGGATTTTTAGCTTCTATGGCTGGCAGCATATATTTAACACTCGTTTTTAGTCCTTATACCACTATTTTAGATATGATGCCGGGGATATTGTTATTAGGAGTGGGTATGGGAATTGTTTTCCCTCATTCTGCAAATGTGGTTTTTTCAGTGGCTCGGGGCGATCAGCAGCCTGACGCCTCCGGAGTTTTGAATACTGGAATTAACTTTGGTTCAGCATTAGGAACCGCTGTTCTTGGGGTTATATTAATATTAGGTGGTTTTGGAAGTTTAACATTAAATAATGGAGGTTATTCCTCGAGTTCACATGTGGATCTGAAGGATATACCGGGTAAACTTGGATTTGGAGGTTCACAATCTTTAATGGAAATTAATTCCGGTTCTCTTACAGCGGATATTAAAAAAATCAACACTATGAAAGATTGTTTTAACGTTGTGACTATAATACTTCTGCTTGGATTGATTAGTTCTTTACTAATACCAAAACCTAGAAAAACTTCTAAAACCAGCACGGGTGGAGTTACCACACATATATAGAATATTAAATGATTTTAATTAAATTAAAAGAGGTTTAGATTTTTATGACTGTTATATTTGATTTAGTGCTTCCAATTATAGTGATTTTGATTATTATTATTTTTGTATCTATAATGTGGCCTCTTCTGTTGGGTGCTGCGTGGTCACCTACATCTGTTAGGATAGTTGATAGAATGTTAGAAATGGCGGAAATAGATTCTGGAGATGTTGTTTATGATCTTGGTTCTGGTGATGGGAGGATCGTGGTGGAAGCCGCGAGAAAGTATCGGGCGAAAGGTGTAGGTATAGAAGTGGATCCTTTAAGGGTTATTTGGTCTATTATAAATGTTTATGTGCTGCGTCTTAATGGAAGTGTTAGAATTGTGTGGGGTAATATATTTCATCAGGATATTAGTGATGCTACAATAGTTACTTTGTTTCTTTGGCAAAGAACTAATCAGAAGTTGAAGATAAAACTTCAAAATGAGCTTAAGCCAGGTACACGTGTAGTTTCATATATATGGACATTTGATGATTGGATTCCGGTTGGAGCTGATGAGGATAATCGTGTTTATTTATATGTCATAGGCCAAAGTAATATTATTGAATAGAATAATTAATATATTTTCTTCAAAGTAAGGGATTATAAAAAAATATTAGAAATTCTTCTTTAATACTAGAATAAAGACGCTAGAAAAGGAGATCCTAATCCATAAGCAATAAGAATTATAGCCATTCCTATTTTAAGCTTATTTGAAACATTTCTAGCATTTTTTAATGATTGATCCTTAAGAATAGATAATGCATAATAGAGGAAAATTAAAACAGCAATTATGAGCAATGGAATATAGAATATAGTCAAAATTCCTAGATAATAAAGTATAGGGCTACTTAAACTAGCTAATATTAAAAAAAATGCTGCAATAATGGATGAAATCCTCATGCCACGCATAATAGGTAAAGTGTGAGCTCCTTCCATTCGATCTCCTTCAACATCTTCCATATCCTTAATAATCTCCCGGGCAATGGTTGTAAGAAATGGGAAGAATCCTAAGTAAATTGAAGTTAATATTTCGCCTACAATCACGCCTCCAAAAACAAAAGTTAATCCAGTTAAAAATGAGATCACTATATTTCCGATTAAAAGCTTCTTTTTAAGACCGTATGCATAGTAAACCATTAAAATAGAAGTTGATAATGCTATAAGTCCTGGAATCAAACCTATTATAAAAGCTAAAATTGTTCCTATCGAAAGTAATGCTAGGGAGTAAAAACCCGCCTTATTTAAAGATATTCTACCTGAAGGAATTGGTCTTTCTGGTTTGTTAATAGCATCAATTTTATAATCGAAATAATCGTTTATCGAATTACCAGCCCCGGTTACGATGAAAACTACAATGCACCCCAATAGTACTTTGAAAGTGAAGATTCCACTGATAATTGCTATTAATAAAACTGCTATAACAGCCATTATAGCATTGCCTGGTCTTATTATTTCTAAATATGCATTCATGAGCAACTTCCTATAGAACAAATTTAATTAATTAAATTTTTGATTAATTCAATTTCTTGGTTTCCCATTATAAAAATTAAACTCAACTTTAATAATATTAAAAAAAAATTGATCTGTTTTTTACAATCATAGCTAAAATAGATTTAAATACTAATTAATTTAATAATTAATAATTTAGATAACTAATAAATAGAAGTCGTTTTTATAATAAAAAACCTGTTTAGAAGATGTAAAAATTGACCAATTCATCAATAAAAATACTTATTATCGAGGATAATCCGGGAGATGCGCGTTTAATACAGGAAATGCTTAAAGAAGTTAAAGACATTAATTTTGAAATAATTCATGTCCTGCGATTAGATGAAGCATTAAAATTTAATCTTACAAATAATTTTGATGTGATTCTTCTTGATCTCTGCCTGCCAGACAGTGAAGGAATAGATACATTTAATATTATGAATTATAACGCACCAAACATACCCATAATAGTGCTTACTGGCCTGGAAGATGAAATATTTGCATTAAGTGCGGTTGGAAGAGGTGCAAAGGATTATCTGATTAAAGGAGAAGTAGACTGTAAATCATTACTTAAATCTATAAGAAACTCCATTGATCAACAAGTAATTAGAAATTTAGATTAATTTTTACATCAATATTTACTTCTTAATACCCAAAAAAATTAGGATTAAAGAATTTATATATAATTTAAAGATTTTATATCTAAATCATAAAAATAATACTTAAATTTCTATTTTTTTTTAGATCTATTTTTTATTTAAATCAAAATTTTTATGGAAAATTAATAATGAAAATCAAATCTGTACCTGAACTTCTAGCACCAGCCGGTTCAATGAATGCCTTAAAAGCAGCCGTTATTGCAGGTGCAGATGCAGTTTACCTAGCCGGGAAGAGTTTCAGCGCCCGACATTATGCTGAAAACTTTAACAGAATTGAAATGAAAGAAGCCATTAACTATTCACATTTACGAGGTTCAAAAGTTTATGTAACGGTTAACACTCTGATCAAGGATTTTGAATTCGAAAAAGTTGCAGAATATTTATTATGGCTTTATAAAATAGGCGCAGATGCCGTGATACTCCAAGACATAGGAATAGCATCCCTCTGTCGAAACCTGGTGCCTAACTTAGATATGCATGCTTCTACTCAAATGACTATTAACAATTTGGAAGAGGTTAAGTGGGCTGAGAATTTTGGATTTAAACGTGTAGTATTGTCACGGGAAATGGGATTACAGGAGATTAAGGAAATATCATACTTCCTGAAGAGAAATAGTATAGAATTGGAAGTATTCGCTCATGGGGCTTTATGTTACTGTTATTCCGGTCAATGCCTACTTTCATCATTTATTGGAGGTAGAAGCGGTAATCGAGGTAGATGTGCTCAACCGTGCCGAAAATCTTATGAATTATTGAAAGGAGAGAAGGATGAGTATGGGAAAATTATTAATCATGAATCCATACTTCTTAAAGAGAATTATCTTCTTTCAACTCGTGATTTATCGTTATATGATAATTTAGATAAAATTTATAATTTAGTTGACTCTATTAAAATAGAAGGTAGAATGAGGTCACCTGAATATGTGGCCATTGTAGTTAGTGTTTACCGAAAATTATTGGATTCTCTTTTCCAAGGCAGAGAGATCCAGAATGAAAAAGATGATTATAAACTTAAATTAGCGTTTAATCGGAATTTTACAAGCGGTCATCTATTAGAAACTAATAAAAATTTTGTTATGGGGAGAGACGCTCCGGGGAATAGAGGGCTCTTTATAGGGGTAGTATCGAATTATGAATATAAAACTAAATCAGCATTGATTAATTTAAAAATTCCTTTTAAATTAGAAAAAGGAGATGGAATAGTTTTTATCTTTCCCGACGAAGAACAGAAATATGGGATGATTATAGAGAAATCTCCCCAATACTCCGGTAAAAACCTTGATAAAATAACTTTGAAGACTAAAAAATTGATTTCCATTGATTCTAAATTGTACGTTACCCGTGATGCTTCTCTAATTAAAACTGCACAAAAAATAATAAATGATAAAGAGAAGCCTTCTATCCCTATGGATCTGCATATTAAATGGGATAAAGAAAATAAACTAATATTAAAAGGAGAATTTTCCGGTTTCACTGGAAATAAACATGTAATTCAATTTAAACCAGATTTTAAAATGGAAATTGCAATTAAAAAACCATTAAGTAAAGAACAGATCATAAATCAGATTAAGAAAACAGGTGGTACTCCTTTTAATGTTAGAAGAATAAAAATGAATTATCCTGGTAATTTATTCACTCCATTAAGCAAATTAAACAGTATTAGACGTGATTTTATAAGAAATGCTGAAATTAAACTTTTAAATGATTATAAACCTTTAAAGAATGAGTTGAAATCTGCAGAGAAGCGTTTAAGCCAGTTAAAACATGATTTAAAATCACAATGTAAAAAGTCAAATAAATCAATGAATACCCTATTAAATAATTCTTTAGATAATTCAACAATGGAAACTCAAACTAGCATCAGTATTTACACTAGTAATTTAGAAACTGTGAAAGGTGCACTTAGTAGTGGTTGTCGTCATATTTATTTTGAACCATTTTTATGGGAACAAAATGTCCGAGAATTACCTTGCAAAGTTATGGATAAGGAGATTTATTTAGAAAGGATCTATGAACTCATCCTTAAAGCTCAGGATCTTTGCATTAGTAAAGAAGCTAATTTAGTATGGAAATGGCCGTCCATTATCAGTACTAGATATTTCACATGTATAAGCTCTATAATGAACCCTATCCTTAAAGATGGTATTAATGAGATTATGGTGGGAAGTTATGGAATTGGTTGGTCACTTTTTAATTTGAATCCTCAACTAAAACTTTATAGTTCAGTTGGAGTTAATGTATGGAATAATCACACTATTCGTGAACTTTCCAACACATTCCATAGTATTAGTATTTCGAATGAACGTTCTGAATTTGAAATAGCAACGATTATACGTAATACAATGAATCATGGAATAAAAACTTCTTTTGAATTCATGGTGCAGGGAAATTTGGAATCAATAATATCTGAAGATTGTCTGCTTTCTGTATTACCTGAAAATGAGCATAACTTGAAAGCAGAATTTTTTGGGATTAAAGACATTAAAAACCGAGTTTTCCCAATTATAATTGACGATAAAAGTAGAACTCATATTTTAAACTCGGTAGAGTTATGTTTAATTGATTATCTTCCTAATTTATATAAAATGGGATTACAATATTTGATAATAGATGCTCGTGGGAAGACAGGACGTTATGCCCAGGATATGGTTACCTTTTATAGGCAAGGTCTAAAATACGTGGAAGAAAATAACGGGAAAACGGAGTATAAGTTAAATAAGCTTAAATATAAGATTCAAAAGAGGTCTCATGGTGGTATAACTACCGGTAACTTTATAAGGGGTCTTAATGAAGATTTGTAAAAAATTGTCTTAACTCAATATTTTAATAAATAATAGTCTAAACAAAAAAGCATAATAATGCAATCCAATTTTATTTTCAAGTAAAACTTATCGAACGAACTATTAAACAATAAATTTATAAAAAGTTTAGATGGTAAGCTGTAAACAGTTTAAAAAAAAATAAAAACTTCCATTATAACTCTTTTACTTAAAATAATGATGGAGTGCTAAGATGAGGATGTTCGATCTTCTGAAAACTAGAATTAAATTTCAGAAGTAATTTATGAACTGTTTTCTTATTAATGTATGAAACTGATTTCAAATGATTGATGATATAATAATAATTAAGGTTATAAAACTATGAAAGAAGATAAATGGGATATTAGAAATATTCGGGGTGTTGGAGACCGTCTTTTTGATAAAATCATGGCTAGTTTTGGTGGTGAGGATGAATTTCTTAATGCAGTCAAAAACTTTGAAGTGGACCGCATATCCAGTATTGAGGGTGTTAGCCAGCGTAGGGCTATAGAAATAGTTAACATGGTTTTAGGAAATCCTACTGAAGAGTTTCTTAAAACTGACAGGGCTTTGGAAATATATGATGATATTATAGAGAAAATTCTCCAGTTTGCCAGTACTCAGTATGGTAAAAATAGGATTTTGCTTCTAAGTCCAAGCAGGAATGAACTAAGCATTAAGGAAAATATAGATTTCGTGATGAAGGCTAAGGAAACTGTAGGGGAACTCCCAATAAATGAAATTAAAAAGTTGCTTATCAAAATAAATACCACATCCAGCATCAAACCCAAATATAATCCTTCTCAAGCAATCCTGGTTGAATCAATGGAGGATTATCACCGTTTAATTGACCTTAAACTCAACAGTTACTGCCCCATAATTACTATTGATGATCTTGAAAGTTTAGACGACTTTGAATTCATTGTATATGTCTATGGTGAAGGTGTTATAGAATTGGAAGATGCTTTTAATGTGACTATGGTAAATCATGATTCACAGGATTTTGAAATTGTGCCGGATGTTGTTTTAGATTATTTCAAGGAAAATTATGATCTTTTATCAAATATTTCAAAAATTAAGGAAATTTTAGGACTTGAGTCCATATTACCTGATGTATTGGACGTTTTAGATGAGCTTGAATCTGGTAAGTTGGATGAAAACATTTTTGACCAGGCTGTGGAGGAGGCTAAAGGAAAAGCGGATTTGAAACTTAAGAATGCCATAAAAAATGTGGATCTTAAAGGTGATGAAGTTTTAGATTTGCTGAATGAGGAGATGCCCGTGAAGATCCAGCATATATTTGACGATGTCATGAAAGAAGCTCGAAATGAAGTCAAGGAAAAAACTGGTTTTTATTTTGATCCTTTCATTCAGAAGTATCCTATAGAAGTGGATATGGAAGAATTGGAAAGAATAAAAAAGCAGGAAATTGCTAAGAAAAAGGTTAATGATTTTGAGAATGAAGTTAAGGCTGCAGTTCAATTATCTAAACTTAAAATTGATGTTATCAATGAAATTCGTGAGATTTTTCTTTTTGATTATGAATTTGCGTTGGGATGCTTTGCTAGGGAATATGATTTACAATCTCCTAAGATAAGTACAGGATTTTGTTTTAAAGATGGTTTACACTTGAATTTAGCTTTAGATTATAATCATAATATTCAAAAAATTGATTATGCGCTTAAATCACCGAATAATGTGGTGCTTCTTACAGGAGCTAATAGTGGTGGTAAAACTACACTTTTGGAGACTTTTGCCCAGATTTCCATAATGGCGCAGATGGGATTGCCGGTTTGTGCTTATGAGGCGCGGGTGCAAATTGTTGATGAGGTTTATTTCTTCTCTAAGAAACGTTCATTAGATGCTGGTGCATTTGAATCATTTTTAAATACATTTATGCCGATTGTAACTCGAGAAAC
>PMWA01000098.1 GCA_003166335.1 Methanobacterium sp.
AGCGAAAACACGATTAGAACAGATAGGTCTTAAACCTGAAATCTTGAATTCCTTATTTCCTAGTTTCCCTGATACAAAAGTTAAAGAATATGCAGAACCTATTTTTGAAGCGCTGGATCTTCCAATGTATTTATTAAATCGCCGATCCTATGAACTTTCTGGTGGACAGAAAGTTAGAGCCACTTTAGCTTTAGTTTTAGCCTCTCAACCAGATGTATTGATATTGGATGAACCCTTCGGGGATTTGGATCCTATTACTCTTAGAATGGTTTCAAATTCATTAAAGAGGATAAATAAAAAATTTAACTCCACTATTTTGATGGTTAGCCATCATATAGACTTTATTGAGGAAGTCACCACCAGAGCTATAATGATAGAGGATGGAAAACTGGTGATGGAAGGTGAACCCCATGAATTATGCCATGAGTTTATTAAACGATGCAAAGCTGATTATCTTAAAGATTTAGATGATTTAAGACTGTTGATGGTGGGTGCTTAAACTATATTTCAAAAGGGATGATTTATAAATGTTTAAAACAATAATTGTACCTACAGATGGTTCTAAATTTGCTGAAAAAGCAGAAGATGTGGCTATTTCTATTGCGAAAAATTTTAATGGGAAATTAGTTGTTTTACATGTTATAGATGAGAAATTAATTTATCCTTTTGAGGTTCTAGAGGATGAAGGTAAAAATATTTTAAAGAACGCATCTAAAAAAGCAGAAGAACAGGGTATAACAGCTGACACCGTTTTAATAGTAGGTGATCCTACCCATGATATGTCTAAAATAGTAGAAAAGACAGGCGCAGATCTAGTGGTAATAGGAACCCATGGTAAAACAGGATTAGAGAAGTTTTTAATGGGTAGTGTGGCGGAAAACGTCACAAAAACTGTGGAAGTTCCTGTTTTACTGGTTAAATGAAAAATCAATTATTTTATTATTTAGTCTGAATTATTGCCAAAAAGTGACAATTTAATTATATCTATCTTTTTTTATTCCCATTAAATTAGTTTCCACTAGGGATGTAGAATAAAACCCTTTTATTAACTTTTCACATTTAGGTGTCCATAAACTTAATCCCATTCATTTAATGCTTTAATATTTCATTTAAGTTTATTTTAAGAGTAATTAATACGTAAATTTTATTTAATCCTATTTTTTTTAGGTTTTTCCTTAAGAGAACGAATAATAAGTTCTGATATTTGATTAACTACCAAATTATAAATATCATAAAATCTATATATATTAAATGTGGTTGGATTAATGAAGGGTGATTTGAAATGAAAAAATATAAATGTAAAGTATGTGGTTATATCTACGATCCTGAAGCTGGTGAACCGAGAAACAACACTGAACCAGGCACTTCCTTTGAAAATCTTCCCAATAATTGGTTCTGTCCCCATTGCGGTGCTGGTTTAAATCGTTTTAGAGCTCTTTAATAATCCTTGGAGGTAATTTAAATGGAGAAACGTAAATGTAATGTTTGTGGATACATATATGATCCTAAAAAAGGTGAACCTGAAACTGGTACCGAACCAGGGACAGTCTTTGAGGATCTGCCTAATAAATGGATTTGCCCTAAATGTAAAGCTGGAAAAAACGAGTTCCAGAAATATATTTGAATCTAAAATTTTTTTTTAAATTAATTTCAAAATTAGATTTATGTTAAAAAAATTAATTAAATAAAAGTTTTGAGGAGGATAATAAATGGATAAATATCTATGTTTAGCTTGCGGATACATCTACAACCCAGAAGAAGGCGATCCGGCTAGTGGAATTGAACCTGGAACAGCATTTGAAGATTTACCTGATGATTGGGTTTGCCCTCTCTGTGGAGTTGGAAAATCCATGTTTGAGAAGATGGAGTAAATTAAAACTTTTTTTTATTTTAAACTTTCTAGGGAATAATAGTTTTGAAAAATGGGGGTTCAAATTAAATGCTTAAAGAAAAAATGGTAGAATCATTGAATACTCAAATGAATGCTGAACTTTACTCTGCTTACTTATATCTATCCATGGAGGCTTACTTCGAGGCAAATGACTTAAGTGGTTTTGCTAATTGGATGAGGGTACAGGCTCAGGAGGAAATGACACACGCTATGAAATTCTATGATTATCTTGTGCAGAGGGGAGCTAGAGTGATCTTAACTGAGATAAAATCCCCACCAACTGAATGGGATTCACCAAAGGCTACTTTTGAACATGTATATGAACATGAACAGATGGTTACTGGTCTTATAGATAAATTAGTTGATTTGGCTATTTCTTTAAGTGATCATGCCACTAACAATTTCTTACAGTGGTATGTAGCTGAACAAGTCGAGGAAGAGGAATCAAGTAGTGGAGTACTTCAGAAAGTTAAATTAGCCGGAGACAGCACCAGTGGATTGCTAATGCTTGATCAGGAATTAGCTCAGAGAGTTTTCACTCCACCCCTGACAACAAAATAAAAAAATTCTATTTTTTTTATTTATCTTTTGAGTTAAAAAAAATTGTTTAGAGAATATTTAATACTTTTTTAAGGATATAATATTATGAGATAAGGTTTTTTTTCATTATTATTACTTCATTGTTAAAGTTAAATTTTTTTTTATAATTTAAGGAGCAGAATATAAAGTTCAAATTATTTTTTTTAAAACTTTGATTTTATTATTCATAATTTTTTTAACTTTAAATAATACTATATTTTAAAACTGTTTATTTGAAAATTTATAATCTATCATTATTAAAAACGAATTTAAGACAATATTGCGTAAAATTTTTTCAAAAAATGTAACATTTTAACGAATAATCGGATTATTCTTTAGAAATTTAGTTATAATTACAATATAGACTATTTTTTGTTTAAAAACGAAATAATTAAATAAAAAATAGAGCAAATATATAAATGTTAGAATATTAACCCAAGGGGGGATAACTATAGGAGAAAAAATATACGAATTAAAACGTATTAAGAAGGAAGGAATGGGAATGCCACTTATAGGTGACAAATTCCCAAAATTAGAAGTTCAAACCACTCAGGGAATGATAAAACTACCTAAAGACTTTAAAGATAGTTGGTTCGTTCTATTCAGTCATCCAGCTGATTTCACACCAGTATGTACCACTGAATTCATTGCTTTCCAATTAAGAATAGATATGTTCGATGATATGAACTGTGAATTAATAGGATTATCAGAAGATCAGGTTTTCTCACACTTAAAATGGATTGAATGGATATCTGAAAACTTTGATGTTGATATTGAATTCCCTGTAATCGCAGACACTGGTGCAGTAGCGAAAAGATTAGGCTTAATACATCCCGCCAAAGGAACAAACACCGTTCGATCAGTGTTTATCGTTGATCCAAATGGGATAATTAGAGCTATAATTTACTATCCACAAGAACTTGGAAGAAACATTGACGAAATATTAAGGGCCGTAGAAGGTTTACAGACTGCTGATGATAAGGAAGTAGCTATGCCTGCCAACTGGCCATGCAATGAAATCATAGGCAAAGGACTCATTATACCCGCCGCTGCAGATATAGAAACAGCTGTTGAAAGACCATTAAAATATAAGTGTTTTGACTGGTGGTTGTGTTACAGAAACTATTACAAGTGGTAAGGAGGTGAATTGAAAAATGAAATCTAAATTTTATGAATTACCAGCATTATCTTATGATTACAAAGCTTTAGAACCATATATTTCAGAGGAACAGCTCCGTATACACCATGATAAACATCATCAAGCGTATGTTGACGGTGCCAATGCACTTCTTAAGAAATTTGACGCCAGAAAATCCGGTGAAACATTCGATGCTAAAGCTGCAGCTAAAGAATTATCCTTCCATGTAGGTGGATATTTACTGCATACTTTATTCTGGAAGAATATGGGCTCCCCGGATAAGTGCGGTGGCGAACCAGACGGTTTAATTGCAGAGTACATTGAAAAGGATTTTGGAAGTTTTGAAAACTTTAAAAAAGAATATTCTCAGGTCGCCATAAGTACTGAAGGCAGTGGATGGGCTGCGCTGTCGCTATGTAGAAACACTAACCGTATATTCATCCAGCAAATCGAAAAGCATAATGTGAATAGTATTCCTAGTCACAGGATTATGATGGTTTTGGATGTATGGGAACACGCCTATTACATAGACTATAAAAATGTGCGTCCTGAATATGTGGAAGCTTTCTGGAATTTAGTGAATTGGGATGAAATTAACCGTAGAATAAAGGTATGGCTGGACTCACCACTATAATACACATCCCTATTCTAATTTTTTTTTTAGGATAATTGATACTTTTTTTTTAAATTTTATTAAATTTTTTTTTTAAAAATTAAAAATAATTTTTTTTGTCATCATTCAACTTCTAAATCTAATTACATAAAACCAGATTTTAATAAGTCAATCTTTTTAAGCTAGTAATAATCAACTAAATAACGTATTTTCATTATAAAGGTTTAATCTTAAATTCAATTTTTTAATGGACAGGTTACAATGATCTGGAATAGAAAAGCAGAATGTATGTCTGCAGAGGAAAAAGAGGAATTACAACTTAGAAGACTACAAGAAGTTGTGAAACTAGCCTATGAAAATGTTAATTATTATAAAAAGCGATTTAAAGATCTAAATGTGCATCCAGATGATATTGAAACACTGGATGACCTAAAAAAACTACCATTCACTACTAAAACAGATCTGAGAGATGCTTACCCATTTGGAATGTTTGCAGTTCCCCGAGATGAAATAGTAGAAGTGCACACTACTTCAGGTACCACTGGAAAACCCACAGTATCTGGTTACACTCAAAAAGATCTGGATATATGGGGTGAAGTGATGGCTCGTACATTAACTATGGCAGGTGCAAGTAAGAAAGATTTAATCCAGAATTGTTATGGTTATGGTCTTTTCACAGGTGGACTGGGTGTTCACTACGGAGCTCAGAAAATTGGTGCTACTGTGATTCCCATATCTGCTGGCAACACTCAAAGGCAGATTCAGATTATGCAAGATTTTGGATCCACCATTCTAACCTGTACACCTTCTTATGCACTTTATTTATCTGAAGTGCTTCAAAATCAGGGTGTGGAGCCTGAAGAGATAAGTTTAAAATCAGGAGTTTTTGGAGCGGAGATGTGGACTGAGGAAATGAGAGAAGAAATCGAAAATAGATTTAATATCTCCGCTCTTAACGTTTATGGTTTGACTGAGATAATTGGACCCGGAGTAGCTCAAGAGTGTACTAAAAAGAGTGGATTGCATATATTTGATGATCATTTTTATCCAGAAATCATTGATCCTGAAAACTTGAAAACTTTACCTCATGGTGAGAAAGGGGAGCTGGTGTTAACCACACTCACCCGTGAAGGTATGCCAATTATACGATTCCGTACCCGGGATATAACTACGTTAAGACAGGAAAAATGTGAATGTGGAAGAACTCATATTAAGATGGATCGTATAACTGGCCGTAGCGATGACATGTTGAAGATCAGGGGAGTTATCGTATTCCCTTCCCAGATAGAGCGAGCTATTCTTAATATTAAGGGATTGGAACCACATTATCAAATAATAGTAACTCAGCCCCATCATTTGGATGAGTTAGAAGTGCAGGTTGAAGCTTCTAACATTCTATTCTCTGATGAAGTTAAACATATTGAAGATGTTAAAAAGAATATAGAAGATCATATACATGATGAAATAGGATTAAGGGTGAATGTAACTCTGGTTGAACCTCAAAGTCTTCCTAGGAGTAATGGAAAGGCTGTAAGGGTTATTGATCGCAGAAATCTTTGATAAATTTTTTTTTGGTTAAAAATATTTTTCTTGAATTTATTAAGTTTAGGAGTGTTAAAAAAAATGAAGTTGAAACAGATATCTGTATTCTTGGAGAATAGGAAGGGTAGATTATGGAAGGCGTTAAATGTACTTTCAGAGGCTAAAATTAATATTAGGGCTCTCTCTATTGCAGATACATCTGAATTTGGTATTTTACGTATGATCGTTCCCCAACCGAATAAAGCTATAAATATTTTGGAAGAGAATAATTTCGTGGTTAAAATCAATGATGTGATAGCTGTGGCAGTTCCTGACGAGCCAGGCGGACTTGATAGAATTTTAGGAATTTTAAATAAATCTGATATAAATGTGGAATATTTATATGCATTTGTAGAAAAAAAAGGAGAACAAGCCATGGTTGTTCTGAAAACTGAGGATATTGATGCAGGTATAAAAGAACTTAAAGATGGGAATATTACAATACTTTCCACTGAAGAAATATATAACTTGTAAAATACTTTTTATTTTTTTTTATATTATAGGTATTAAATCTTATCCAGATACTTTTTTTTAATTATATCAAACTCTTCCTGTGTTATAGCTCCCATATCTAGAAGTTCTTTAGCTTTTTTAATCCGTTCCACTGGATCCGCATCATATTCTTCATTTGTGGCCTTTACCGTTTTTGCTTCAGGAGTTTTATTTATTGATTTTATCTCTGGTTTTCCTGTTATTCCAAAATCATCTGGCCGGCTGTTTATCCTGAAATCTTTAGATTTTTCTATTTTTAGAGGTTCCTCTGTTTCCGCAGCTTCTTTTATAGGTTTATAAGGCGTACTCTCCAGTTTTTCTCCACATCCCACACAATATTTAGCAGTTGGAGGGTTCTCTGTTTCACAGGATGGACAGGTTTGTCCCTTCTTTTCCACTATACTTTCTAGTTCTCTGCTAGTTTTAGGGTTAATTCCCTTTCTTTTTGCTTCCAATCTTCTATTTATCTCTTCACTTGAAACCATAAGAACTACCTTCCTATTATAGTTATTAATCATGATTTTTCTATTTTACATTTATTTAATTTCCAGAATTGATTTAATGTACCTTTAAATCCATGTTTAATGCTGTTTCTAGTAAAATCACCAGCTTTAATTAAAGCTTCCATTAAGTTACAGCCTTTATATAGATAGGCGGTAGCAGCTGCAGAATATGTGCATCCGCTTCCATGAGTATTCTGACTTTCCACTAGTTCACCCCTTAAAATATGAATATTACCGTCATAAAACACGTCATTACCTTTAAGATGTCCTCCAGTAACTACTACATTACATAATTCTCCTATTTTATGAGCGGCTTCCATTGCATCTGATTCATCATTTATAGCTATTCCAGTGAGGATCTCAGCCTCTAAGATGTTGGGTGTTGTTAACTTCGCTAAAGGTAGTAAATATTTTTTAAAAGAATTTACAATATCCTTTTTAGATAATAATCCTCCTGTTCCGGCAGCCATCACCGGATCTACCACAATATTTAATTGATACTCTTCCACCTTTCTTGCTACAGTTTTAATGATATTAGAAGAGTAAAGTACACCTGTTTTAGCATATAATACATTTTCTTCCTCTAAAACAGTATCTATTTGTTTTTCAATGAATTCACTATTTACTGGAATAATATCCTCTAATCTTTTGACATTTTGTGCAGTTAAAGCAGTTATAACGCCAGTTCCATAAACGTTTAAGGCTTGGAACGTTTTAATATCGTTAAGAACCCCCGCACCGCCGGAAGGGTCAAATCCTGCTATGCTCATGATCGTCATGATTATTTAACCTTTTCTTGTCACTCGCAGTCTCTCCACTCCATGATTAGAGTGCACTTTAAGCCCTAATTCTTTTAAATAATTCCTTGTTTCAGTTCCTTTTCCATGGAGTATTATCTCCCCCAAATCCTCTGCCGTATTGACGTCTAGAGAAAGGTAAAACGAATCATAGATGGACCAGGAAAACATGTTATTTTCAGCTTCTCTCAAATGTTCAAAGAAGCTACAGTCCCCGAATTTCATTTTCATTCCTTTAATAGGACATAGAAGAGCATTTGTTCCACCACCCTTTGCGGGAGCTATCACTACATCCCTGTCTTCCCCCCATTTTAACATCTCTTTTACATGATTCTCTTTAATTAAAGGTACATCGGATGGCATTATAAGCACTCGGGAACAATTATTAGAGCAGTAATCCATTGCCTGAGTTAAAGCACTATTTAAATCTTTATCACCTTCTTCTTCTAATGATAAGACATTTAAATCATTAACAAATCTTAGAACATCTTTATCAGAACTTATAACTAATACAGTATCAACTGTCTTTTTTAAAATCTTTATTACATCTTTAAGCATGGATTTTAAAAGGTTACCACGCTCATTAGAAGTTAAAGTTGGCGACAATCTTGTTTTAGCATGTGAAAATCGTGACACGGGAATTATGGCGAATGTTTTCATCTTAAAATATACCCCGGGTTTTTATATGAAATTATTTTATTTTTACGAAATTTTTATGAATCAAATAAAATCTTTTTTTATATAATCAAATATTAAATTAATTCATTTTTATTCTATACATTTTTTTTATATGCCAAGAGAGCTTCTAACCCAATCTACAAATATATTAATCCATTTAAAAGCATTATTAATAATATAATTTAAATTGATCTGAGAACTAGTCTGATTAAAGTTACCAATTTCAGATGAACTAATATTAAAACTAGTAATCAAATTATTCTTAGCAGTTGAAATATCCTGATTCAATTGTGAGTATGAGATTTGTTGTTTTTGAACTAATGAAGAAGCTTCTCCAGAATTAACATTCACATTATCCCTAGTTACCAGAATCCATATTTCCAGTTGAGTTTGAGTAGCATTTTGAATATTATTAGGATTAGAATTCGCTATAAGTGTTTTAACCTGTGAAGAAGCTTGACTTGATGGTATAAGATTGGAACCTGGAACAGCACTTTGATTTGGCTCGAAACAATAAGCTTTCACACTTTCACTGGAATTCTGTTCTACAACCTCATCATCAGCAACCACCAAATTTTGAGAGATATTACTAGTTAATATTTGACCACTTTCAATCATCACCGGTTTTTTACCATTATTTTTCAATATAATGATATGTGGAATAGTTCCCGGCGGAGTACTCTGAATTATCTGCACATTACCCTCCTGATAACCTTGACTTAATGAATTGGTTTCAAATGACACATAACTAATTAGAATACTAACTAAAAGGAATAATATCACCACAAATACTAACAGAATAACTCTAAGATTCATAGAGGATCTCAATTTTCTTTTATTCACTAAAAAAAAGGTAGATTCCTTTAATTAAAATCTATCTTTTTATGAAAATATTTAATAGGATCTTGCGAGCAGTGTAACATGTTTTGCAGGTTTCTCGCAGTTTATACATTTCTTTTCTCCTAAACCGTCTTTTTGTACTCCTAATATATCTACTCGTATTTTTTCTTCTAAATCAGTTCCACAAGAATCCTCCCCACACCAGTTAAAGGATATAATGCCCTTTTTATCGGTGATTATTTCAGCAGCTTCTTCTAAACTAGCAACAGGTCTTATATTTTCATTTAAAAATTTCCAGGATTTCTCACTCATTTCATGATTTACATCATGAAGTATTCTTTGTATATCATCAATAAAACTTTCTGGATAGTAATCCATAATTTCCTTTTTTAGATTATTTCTGTGCACTATTACAATTTTATTATCTTTTATGTCTCGAGGCCCAACTTCTATTCTAATAGGTACACCTCTCATCTCCCATTCATAGAATTTCTTCCCAGCTCTAATATCTCGATCATCAAGATGAACTCTTAAATCACCTTTATTTTTGAGAATTTCTTTTATTTCCTTGCAGAATTTTAATACTTCTTCTCCTCCTTTCTTAAAGATGATGGGAACTATGACTATTTGGTAAGGGGATACTGCTGGTGGAATGCACAATCCCTTTTCATCCCCATGCACACCTAAAATAGATGCTATGACTCTATCTGAAAGTCCGTAACAAGTTTGATAAACATATTCATGTTCTCCAGACTCTGTTTCATAAGTAATATCAAAGGTTCTGGCAAAAGTCTGACCCAGATTATGCACGGTACCGATTTGTAAAGTTTTACCATCATTTAGAAGAGTGTCGAATGCAACCGTGTAATCTGCTCCAGGGAATTTATCCCATTCTGGACGAGTAGTTATCACGTAGGGTATACCCAGGGCGTCAAAGAACATTTTATAAATTTCAACAGCTCTATTAACCTGATTCTCCGTATCTTCTTTGTTAATGTGGATGGTGTGGGCTTCTGTAAAAGTGGTGATTTCTCTCACTCTAATCAATGGTCTGGTATGCTTAGTTTCATAACGGAAAGTGTTAACGACCTGATAAAATTTCATAGGTAAATCAGAATGAGATCTAACCCATAATGAAAACATGGGATACATAGCAGTTTCACTAGTAGGTCTTAAAGCCAATTTTTTATTGAGTTTAGTAAGTCCTCCATGAGTAATCCAGTAAACTTCATCTTCGAATCCTTTAACATGTATTGCTTCTTTAGCCAATTCATCTTCTGGTATAAGGAGTGGGAAGAGTACTTCCTCATGATCCTCATCTAATATATCCCTCAAAATATTCAGGGTGTGTTTTCTTATTTTGAATCCTTGGGGAAGCCATACATGCATACCCTTTATAGGATATCGCATATCAATTATCTCTGCCTCTTCTAGAATATCATGGAACCATTCACTGAAATCTGTCATAATTCATCACCTTGAAAAACATTACTTTTATAAATTTAATAAATTAAATTAAAATTTAACATTAAATTTCTAATGTAAAACTCCCATTAAATTTTATCTTGTTTAATTTTTTTTATATAAGAGTATCATGAGGATATTTGTCTAAATTAATCTATAAACTATTTCAATTTTTTGAATAAATAAATTTTGATGAGTAAAAACAATATAATAATTGTTAAAAAATACTTTTGGAACTATCCATTTATTAATGTTGACTAAACTATTCTTAGTTAAAAATCAAAAAATTATTTAATTCAGTACATTTCTAATGATCTAATTAAGAGATGAAATAAAATGGACTTTAGAAAGATTCAACTACCAAGAGAAATTCACACCGGCCCGGGAATAATAAATCAAACCGGCACTATTTGTCATGAGTTAAGATTCAAAGGCAAAGTTTTAGTAGTCACCGGTTCTAATACCTTGAAAATAGGTGGAGAAGCAGCATTAAATAGTCTTCAAAATCACGGTTTTGAAGTAGAAAGTATAATTATCAATAATGCTTCAACAGACTCTGTTTCAGATGTTCAAGATGCTATTAAGAATAGTTGCCTGGTTCTAGGAGTAGGTGGGGGAAAAGTTATTGATGTAGCTAAACTGGCATCCACCCAGTCGGGTGTAAACTTCATTAGCGTGCCCACTGCAGCATCACATGATGGAATAGCCTCTCCACGGGTTTCTATAAAAGATGGCGGTGGCAGTGTTTCACTACCAGCTGAATCACCTATAGGAGTTATAGCTGACACTAAAATTATTAGCAGAGCACCCTTCCGATTACTAGCAGCCGGATTTGGTGATGTAGTATCCAATCATACAGCAATTCTAGACTGGAAATTAGCATATCGCCTCTTAAATGAAGACTTCAGTGACTCAGCTGCTGCATTATCTTTGATGACTGCGAAAATGACTATGAAATCTGCAGATGCTATAAAAGAAGGGCTTATAGAAAGTTCAGAGTTAGTAGTTAAAGCTTTAATTAGCAGTGGCATGGCTATAAGCATAGCCGGAACCAGCAGACCAGCTAGTGGTTCTGAACATAAATTCAGTCACGCGCTTGATAAGGTGGCTCCAAAACCGGCTTTGCACGGTGAACAATGCGGTTTAGGTACCATAATGATGATGTATCTACATGGAGGAGATTGGAAATACATTAGAGAAACTTTGAAGACTGTAAAAGCACCTACTACCGCCTATGAATTGGGAATTGACCCAGAATATATTATAAAAGCGCTTACAATAGCCCATACCATCCGTAAGGAAAGATATACTATATTAGGTGATAGAGGACTTACTAAGCAGTCTGCGGAAAAGTTAGCCACCACCACCGGCGTGATTTAAATGAATAAAATAGTAACTATAAATGATTAAATATATTATTAAGTAGAAATGATGAGTAAAAAATAGTTTTTAACTTTTAATTTTAGTTTTCTAACGGTTATTCGAAAATTTTATTTTTATTTGTTTTCATTTAAATAATGATATTTACAATAAATACAAACTTTATTTTATTTATTAATCTCTTTTAACATCACAATATCTTTTTTTTATAAACATAATATAAAAAAAAACTAAAAAAAATTTATCTTAAATATTTGCAAATAGTGTAAAAAAATTTCATCATATATAATAAGAAATTAATACATAGTACATTATAATTATAAAAAGAAATTTTAAAAATTTAATACAAAAAATTTTATTCATTATAAAAACTAAGTTTTTTTATTTGATATAATTCAAGCACTTAAGAAGGTTTATACAAATGATTACACTAATTGGAACTAGTTTAGCAGTGGAAGGACTTGAATTTATACATCAAGGTTCATCTTCACAGTGTGAAAATTGCAGATTCAAAAATACTTGCATAGACAACCTAGAAGAAGATAGAATATACGTTATAACCGAAGTTAAGGATACTCAACACCCCTGCCCAATCCATGAAGGGGGTAAAGTTAGAGTAGTTAATGTTGAACGAGCCGATGTTGAAGTTTTAATTGATTGTAAACGGGCTTTTGAGGGATCTAATGTTATATTCAAACCTAATGAATGTGATTTAGATTGCAGTATAAAGGACCAGTGTTTTCCTGAGGGTCTACATAAAGAAGATCGATGCAAAATCATAAAAAACATGGGTAAACCTGCATTTAAGTGTCCCAAAGGATTGAATCTGTGTTTAGTCCGTTTAAAATTTTAAGAAATATTCTAAAAAATTAAATTTTAAAATTAACTATTAAAAAAAAAATGTAGAGGGTTCCATAATACATGAATCTTAAGAAAATAGTAGGTTATGAAGCTGTGGAATGGGTAAAAGATGGATATGTAATTGGATTAGGAACAGGATCTACTACTCACTATTTCATAGAAAAGCTGGCAGAGAAGATAAAAAATGAAGAATTAGAAGTTCTAGGGATACCTACATCTTATCAATCTTTTTTCCTAGCCAGTGATTCAGGAATTCCCTTAACTACCCTAGAAGAACATGATGTAGATTTAGCCGTGGATGGAGCCGATGAAGTGGATCCGCTTTTTAATCTTATTAAGGGTGGAGGTGCAGCACACACAATGGAAAAGATTATTGACCAATCAGCTGATAAATTTATAGTAATTGTAGATGATTCCAAGATGGTTGATGTACTTGGAAAATTCCCCATACCTGTTGAAGTAATTCCCCCCGCATTAAGGATTGTAAAGGAACAACTAATGAATATGGGTGGCCAGCCTGATTTAAGGATGGCTGAACGAAAAGATGGACCCGTAATCAGCGATAATGGTAATTTTATTGTAGATGTTAAATTTGATGGTATAAGTGAGCCCGGAAAACTTGAAGTAATGCTGAATTCTATACCGGGAGTGGTTGAAAATGGTGTATTTGCCGGTTTAGCTGATGAAGTTCTGGTAGCCACTACACATGGATTAAATATTTTAAAAAGAGTTTAAAAATTTTTTTTATTTAAAATAATTTATTATCAATTCCCTAAATTTTATTAAATTCATTTTTTTAAAATATATTATTTCTTTAGCCCGTATAAGTTTCATCCATTAGATAAGTAAGATTTATATTGTCTTTAAACAAATAATAAGTATAGGGTCTGTTTTTAACAAATCTAAGGGGTGGTTTTATCATGGTTGAAGAAAGAAATATGATGTTAGGAGTTTTAGCAATAATACTCGGTATTTTAGTTATAGCATTTCCTTTAATCAGTATTTTCACAGCTAGTGTTCTAGCAGGATTAGGAATCTTATTTTTAGGTATTTGGCTTTTTGTTAAAAGCTTTGATTCATGGACTACCAGTAAAGGCATAAGTATTGCTCAGTTAATACTAGGTATTCTTGCTATAATAGTTGGAATTGGCTTATTTGGACATATACTTCTCTTTAGTGCTTTAGTGAGTTTCTGGTTATATTTAGCAGGATTTTTCTTGTTAATATCTGGAATATTCAGTCTTTTCGGTGCAAGCACTGCCAACAAAGGTGCGGGTGGTTTAGGAATTATACTCGGTATTCTGTACATTATATTGGCATTTTATGCTTTTAATCCATTCTACCTAGCTTTATTAATAGGTTTATGGTTAATAATTGATGGTATAGCTCTTTTCTTTGTTAATCCATCAGATTTAATGCCAAAAGTAGGAATGCCGGAAACAGAAGAAAAAAAATAATATATTTAAATATAAAAAAAGACAGGCCCCTATACATTTTTTTTCCCATATTCCGTTCAAATAAATATAAATATTCATCAAAAACTTATAAAAACTAGATTTAGTTCTAAGCTACTTTTTTTTTAAAACAAATATTCTTCATACTCAAAAAAAATTTTTTAGATTAAAACAGATAAAAATTTATTACTTTACTCTAAAATTATAAATAGAATTATGAAGATCGCGACAAATAGGCTTGGTATCGGCTGGCAGGCTATAATTATTTTTTTAATAATATTAGATGCTATAGTTCTTGCTTTATCCTTAATAGCTAATTTAAGACCAATTACTATGGAATATATTAGTGTATTTGACTTGATAGTTTCCATAATTCTATTAATCGGATTTTTATTGGTAATGAGTCGCACTAAAGAAAAATCAATTTACATCAAAAATAACTGGTACTTAATCATAGTTTTCATTCCCCTATATTATATAGCCTCAACTGCAGGTTTACCCAGCACTTTAATTATACTTAAAATATTAGTCATAATAAAAATTTTAGGATTATATTTATTCGCGCAAAAATTTGCTAAACAAGTTATAAAATATCAGGAACAGACCAGACTAGTTTATGCTCTGGCATTTTTCCTTACAGTACTATTTTTATGTTCTTTCATATTTTATAGAGTGGAACATGGTATTAATCCTGAAGTAGCTACTTATGAAGATTCATTATGGTTTATTTTACAGACCATCACAACAGTAGGTTATGGGGATATTATCCCTGTTACGGGAATAGGACGATTAATGGGAGTAATTTCCATGTTCAGTGCCTTATTCCTCACCAGTATTATAACTTCCGCTGCAACATTCTCTTTAATACAAAAATATAGAACTAAAACTGAAAGTGTAGCTAAAAGAACCAGAGAATCTGTAGAAATCATGAATAGTAAATTGGATGGTATAAATAATAGTTTAGGTGTACTGGATAGTTCTGATGATATAAAAGATATTAAAAATAATATAAATGAGTTGAAATCAGAAATAGAAGATTTGAAAGATTTAATCAAAGAAAAAAAGTAGACTCCAGAATAAAAAAAATAATTAAATTTCATACCTTTTTATCCTTTTGGGGGGATTGTTGATAAAATGTTTGAGAATATAAAGGAATAGCCTCAGGATTAGTCACTACAGCTAGAATGATGGGTAATGGTTTTGGTACAGCTTTACTAGCTAGTGCTGCTATAGCATCCATTTTCCTGCATGGAGAGCCGAATACTACTCTGACTATTACACCCGCTTCATTTTCTGCAGGTTTACATACCGCATTCCTATTGGGAGCGGTGATTATGGTGGTGGCCCTTATTTTTATATCGTTAACCAAGAGAACTAGTAAACCCGAGAAAAATGAAGTGAAACCTCATGATAGTGGATTTGCAAGTTTCCATCATGAATAGAGTTAAATTGAAATAAAAAAATTACCAATTAAAAAAATTATGATTCCTGAATTTTTTTATATCCTGATTCTAGTGTTAACCGGTATTGGTGTAGGTTTCACCACGGGTCTTTTAGGTGTAGGCGGTGGTTTCATACTAGTGCCTATATTATTCATTCTTTTAGAGTCTATAGGTGTGGAATCCACCTTAGCTATTAGAATGGCTTTCGGAA
>PMWA01000011.1 GCA_003166335.1 Methanobacterium sp.
GCAGCTACTAGAGTTATTCCCCATATTGTCATTTTTCCTTGTAATACTGTGAATCCAGCTAGGGGTAATATTACTTCACTGGGAAGTTCTATGCCGGTCATGTTGATTGACATTCCAATGAACACACCCCAGTAACCCAAATTGTTAATTAAATTAATCGTCATATTCATTAAAGTTTCAGTAATACCAGTCATATTTTTAACACGTCAATTTTTTTATAAAAATTTATTTTTTAAGGTTTTAGTAGTTATACCCAATTCACGCCATAGTGACAACCTAATGTATAATAATTACTATCTTTCCATCAAAAAATTTTCAAGTAATCATTAAAAAAAAATAGAATTTAACTTCTTATTTTACATGGATCCATTAAATTCCGAATCTTTGTTCTCTTTTTTGATAGGATCTTAAAGCCCTTAAAAAATCTACTTTTCTGAAATCCGGCCAATAACTATCACAAAAATAAAGTTCAGAATAGGATGATTGCCATAATAAGAACCCACTGAGTCTTTCTTCACCACTTGTTCTTATTATAAGATTTGGATCCGCTAAACCAGCAGTGTAAAGGTTTTTATTCACTAAATTCTCATCTATATCTTCAGTAGTTAATTTTCCTTCTTTAACTTCATTTGAAATCTTCTTTATTGCATCTATTATTTCCAAACGTCCATCATAGCCTATGGCTATATTTAAAAGCATATTATTGTAAGAAGCTGTTGATGCTTCTGCAGTGTTTATAGATTCCCTCAGATCATCAGGTAAAAGTTCTAAGTTACCAACAGCTTTTATTCGTATTTTATTATCTTTTATTTTCTTATGTTTAGATATAATTTCAAAATTTTCTTTAAAAAGTTTCATTAAACCTTCAACCTCGGTTTGAGATCTTTCAAAGTTATTAGTTGAAAATGCGTATATAGTAATAATTTCAATTCCCAGATCCACACACCAGTCCAAAAACTGTTCAAGAGTATCTTTACCACGTTTATGTCCATCTATAGGATTCATATTCCCTTTAATTCTAGCATATCTCCGATTACCATCCATTATAATAGCCACGTGTTTCGGCATATTATCTTGCACTAATTCTCGGGATATATACCATTCATAAACTGAGTATAGTGGTTTTAAAATTGACATTCCATTTCAACCATATTTTTTAATAGTAACAATCTTATAACCGACATCTTTCACAAAATTGATGCTTCTTATATTTGCTGTTATTTAAAAATAAGAGATGTATAATGTAAATTAATCTCATTAATTAATATATGTAGTTAATCTATTTATAAAGCCATCGATTTATACTCTCTTGATATTCGCTATGGACTTGAGAAAGAAACCGAAATTTTAAGTAACATGTAAAAAAATTTAATTTTACACATTCAACCCCGTAAAGTTAAAAAAAGCAAATATAGTATACATTTTTCTTATAATATCGTATCTGTATAATGAGATTGTTTATAAAAGTAATTAAAAAGTTAAAAATTATTTCCTTAAAGATCTAATATATGTAATATGAAACTTTGTTGATATAATGTGTTTCATATATACNNATATAACTTAAATAAACAGATTTTTCAAATTTTGAATGTGACTATAGTTTATATGAAGATTTATACTTCGTTAAACCGAACTATAGTTAGCCCTATGGTCGGCTATATGAATCTTAAATTTAAAAATATCTAAGTTTATTATGATATTTAATAATATAAAGGTTTATTATTTTTCAATATTAAAAAGACCAAGAAAAAACAAATACCTAAATTACTAATAATTCATAGATAAATTAATATAAAATATTCCTTTAAACATTTATTTATTTTGAACTTTTGAAAACTGTAATATTATTTTAAGTATCCAAATCATTGAATTTATAAAGTAATACTTTTTGATTTTTTTTATCTTATCTCAAAAAACTTGCAGTAACCTAAATTATTATTATTATTTTGTTTTANNAAAAAAATTTATTTAAAAAAAAATAAATATAGGTCGGTGAAAACTTACCTTTAATGAAAATCTAAAATAATAAAATATTGAAAAAAAATATATTTTTTGTAAAAAATGATTTTATGGGTGGATAAAAAAATGAGGAAGATGCATTGTCCATTTTGTGGGGAAAAAATTCCCGTAAATGAAGTTTGCGAAGAATGTGAAAAAACCATTCCAGGGGAATTTATAAAATATTATTATAGAAATTTCATGAGTCGTATGTTTAAGCCTGGTTATTCTGGTGAGAAGAAATTCTGTCCAAGTTGTCAAGGTGATATGCCTGCTGGTGATTTTTGCACTGTATGTGGTCATGATCTGAAAGATGTCATAGGTTATTTTCCTGGTTTAGTCAAGAGGACCTCACCAGATATAGAAGTAACCAAAAAGAACATCATAGTATACTTAAAAGAGGAAGATAACGATGATGTTAATAGTTTCTCTAGATATAAATATATTTATCCCCTTAGCGATATCAGAAACCTAAAAATAACTAGATGTGAAGTTAAACGTATAATTAAGCATAAAAAGGAAAAAACTCGCCCATGTATGATATTTAAATATAACAATACTGATATTGAAGTTAAAATAACTACAAATAAACAAATTGAAGGTTTAGAAGATATCTTCAGTACAGAACTCTTCCAAGAAGCTGTAGCAGAATAATTTCGAGGATATATATGAATATGGGGGTTTTTATATATTAGAGAAAAAATAGAATACCTAGTCTATAGAACCATTAATTTATCATAATTCATTTTTCTTTAGGATATTAAATTAATTTAGTTAAAGAATTAATTCATAGAATCTTTACAGTGGAAAAAATTAGCTTTTATTTAATTACTATTACTAAAATTGTTATATTTTCTACTTCGTTAAACCAGACTATAACGAAGTACAATTATTATTAAATAAAAAATTTTATAGATATTATCAAAAATACCCCATATTTCAATTGTTTAGTATATATGAACCTATCCTTTTTCCATTATTTAATGTAAAAACTTAGACAATTCTGGCAATTTTTAATTAATTCAAAAATTAGATTATGATTAAAAATTAATTCCTTTTTTTTTAAAATTCTATCTATAATTAAAAATTTTTTTTTTTTTTTTTT
>PMWA01000083.1 GCA_003166335.1 Methanobacterium sp.
TTTGCTGTGGATGGTGCTAAACGGATGCAAGATTTAATAAATGATCTTTTAGCTTACTCTCGTGTGACAACGAAGGTTGATGAATTTGAAGAAATAGATCTGGAAAAGGTTTTGGATGAGGTTTTATTTAACTTGGAGTTAGTTATAGAGGATAATCAGGCGGTTATCTTTAGAGAATCTTTGCCTCATATTCGTGCAGATTTTGGGCAGTTGGTGAGAGTATTCCAAAATATAATAGGTAACGCCCTGAAATATCGCAGCGAAAAATCACCTCAAATTCATATCTCCGTTCAAATGGAAGATGAAAACTGGCTATTTAAGGTGGAAGATAATGGTATCGGAATTGAACCAAATTACTTTGAAGAAATCTTCAAGATATTTAGAAGGTTGCATAATCGAGATGAATATAACGGAACAGGCATAGGTTTAGCCATTACTAAAAGGATAATAGAACGACACGATGGAAATATTTGGGTTGAATCAGAACCGGGAGAAGGTTCAAACTTTTACTTCACGATTCCCTTGAATAAAAATTCTTTTTTTAAAAATAATTTTTGAGTTCTAAAAATTTTAATTTTCTTAAGAAAATTCCTGTGTTATAATTTCTTAATAAAATGTAAATAAATATTAATCAAGTAAAAGAAGAAAAATTGTTACAGAAAAACCTCCAATTCGCGAAGGTAAATGGATATATATTAGAGTAACTCCAAATACGAGTCTAAAGGATATTCAAAAACTAATTTTAGTTAGATCACCATTGAAAAAGTAATAATCGTAGGATTAGTAAATCTACAGTAAAATTCCAAGTCTCGTAAAATTTTATTAATATTTTTTTATTATGAGCATCTGATATTTATTTTAATTAAATACTTAGAATCAAATATTATTAATTATAATATTATAATAAGTAGAATTTTATAACCGGAGGTCAGGTATGCTAATTTTAACTACGCCAACAATTGAAGGGAAGAAGATAATTGAATATTATGGTTTAGTAACTGGAGACTCTTTATTGGGGGCGAGTATGTATAAGGATATGTTCTCAGGAGTGAGGGATGTTGTTGGAGGAAGAACCTCTAAATATGAAGAGGAGCTTACAAGTGCTAGAAACATGGCTTTAAAGAGTATGGAAGAAAAAGCTGAGAAAAAAGGCGCTAATGCTATCATAGGGACTCGTGTGGCTTATCATAACTTGGGCGGTACCATGGGTAACACTATAATGGTTACTATATTTGGAACTGCAGTTTCGTACCAGGAATAAATATTGATTAAAAAATAACAATTTAAAATTTCTATGAAGGTGATATCTGTTGAATGCTTCTAGAAAAAATTTTCTTATAGATAAACGTTGGGCTATTACAGCTGTAATCTTAGGATTTTTAGTGGGTTTCACTTCTGCTGTTATTTGTGTAGTATTCCATTTAATTATTTTTGGATTCAATATCATGTATATATTGTCTCCTTTAAGTGCGGGAGTGGTTGAAACAGTTATAGCCCGTAGAAAGTATGGTAAAAGCACCGGGGCTATTAGTGCTCTTTTAACATTTATTGTAATCAATATTTATGGCTGGTTTTTCCCGGGATGGTTTTATCCTAAGGGACCTGTTACATTAAGTTTTATCACGTTAATTGCCATAGGACTGACGATTGATGCTGCATTCCCCATATTTACTAGGTATGTTCTTAAAGTAGTTGTGGTGGGTTCATTCATTAGGTTTATAAGTTTCTTGTTGAATCTTCCTTCTATAATTCTGGGTAATCCTCCGGTAGTTGAAGGTGGACAGATAATTATTGGACAGCCATCTGATGAAATTTACCTTGATGGTTTAACTATGCCATTAGTATCTGTTCCTCATGTGGATGGGGGAGAAATTAAGAAATATGTGGGTTTAGTCATCGGTGAAGCTATTGTAGAAGAAAAAAAGTCTGGGGGACGGTTTTCGAATCTTTTAAAGACTATTCAACCTAAAAAATTGGATGATATGAATTTAGGCGAGGCTCGAAGGTTAGCCATTTCTCGAATGTTAGATAATGCTAAATCAATGGGAGCGAATACGGTGTTAGAAGTTTTAATTAACTATGTTAGTGTGGGTGGTTTGCAAGGCAATGCATTTATTGTATCTGCATCGGGAACTGCGGTTATATATGAATAAAAACAGAGTAAAAATTAAAATTACTATTTTTTTTTAATAAAATTATCTTATTTTAATAATGTAAAATTGTATTCTATCCAAGTTTTTTTATATTAGGGGGTCTAGATGATGACTTATTTTATATAAATCATTTATTAATGAGATTTTATGGTTTATTATTTTTACATTTTTTTTAGAGAATACAATACTATCTAAAATGAAAATAACATTTGATGAGACGTATCCTGCCCTTAAAATCAGAGAAGTTAAAAAAGGCATTAAGGGTGATAAATAAATTACACTCAGATTCCCTACAGGTATTCCGGAGAAAATAAGAGCATTATTTAAATAAACATAAACATCGTAATAGGTAACTCCCAAGTACATTTGTTTGCTTAATAAGTAAATCGTTGTAATTATGGTAATTATTGTTAATATGAAGAGGGGATGTCTATAAATACCCTTAAAACAGAAGTTACTTCCATCTGAATCCATTTATTACTTCTCCATCATCAAAATTTAATACAAATTATCTAATTCTTTTTATTTTTTATGTGGATACTTGGATTAGTAGGTTATGAATGAGCAAAACTTAGAATTTGAACTAAAAATGCAGTAAAAATTATTCTTAAATATTGAACAAAATAAAATTTGAGAAATAATTTTCGGATTTTTTTTTATACAAAAATAAAATAAAATAGAAATCGTAAAAATAATAAATATTATGATAAAAATATAGTATATAAAATGTTAAAGGGGGGTTTGAATTTAAATGTATATGGGAAATTTTAATTTAAGGGAAATTCCTAAATTAATTATTTCAATAATTATAGTATTTCTTGCAGGTGCTGTGGGAACAGTATCCACACTTCCTCAGATAACTACCTGGTACGCGGCATTGCCAAAGCCAGCCTGGACACCGCCAAACTGGGCTTTCGGACCGATATGGAGTACTCTTTACGTTTTAATGGGAATAGCTTTATTCCTAGTGTGGAGACAGGGTTTAAATAAAAAAATTGTTAGATATGCAATCTTAATATTCGCTGCGCAACTTGTAATAAATGTGGTTTGGTCATTAGTTTTCTTCGGTACGCATAACATATTCGGCGGATTAATAATGGTAATAATACTATGGCTAGCCATTCTGGTTAACATAATCGTATTCTACATGGTTTCTAAACCAGCAGGACTGATACTAATACCATATTTAGTGTGGGTTACCATAGCCGGTTATCTTAACTATAGCGTGTATCTTTTAAATCATTAAGAAAGAAATTTAATATTTTTTTTTATTCACTATTTAAGACTTAAAATAAAAAATTTTTTAAGCTGGATTTTAAAGGATTATTTCTTTTTTTTTAGATGTTCTTTATACCTATAATATTCGCCACGCGTACTAATTTCCATACGAAAGATTTTTCTTCTGTTAGAATGGATTGAAAGGTTTCCTGGGGTGAATGGCCGAGGGCAGCTAAGATTTTAGTAGAAAGATTTTTTTCCTGTATCATATTGACAAATAATTCCCGTATCTTATGGTTTTCATCAAGATCTTTGACTTCCTGTAAACTCCCCTGCAGAGTTACAAACTTATATTCCGTTAAATCATCATTATATTTTTCAATTTCCACTGCCACATCAGGATTTTCCTGGAACAATTCTATCTTCTTACCATATTTGGTTGATAAGAAATATAGGAACTCCTCGTCAAAAACATATAGGAAAGGTGCAATATAAGGATATTCTCCTAGAAAAGCAATTCTACAAATGTATTCTTCTTGAATTAAATTGTCGTATTCTTCTTTATTCATTAATGGTATTTTTAATAGATTCAAATATTATCACCAGTTACTTATTATGTATGTTCTAATAATTGAAACTATTTTTTTTTATATCAAAATTTTTTAAAAAAAACTCACTTTTAACAGGTTTACATGTATATGATGAGATGTATTTTTAATGAGTTTCATCAAACTTTATTTATAAATGTATTAAAACCTTTTTATTCCTCCAAATATTTGAGGGGTAAGTAAAGTTATAGTAAAAAAATTTTAAAAATGAAAGATTTTAAATGAATGTAGACAATGAACTTGATATATATTCTAAATAAAAATTTGACTGAAAAATAAGTATAGAAGTTTTCAAATATTTATTTAAAAAAAATATGATATCGATTAAATTAAATAGTTTTATTAGATTCTAAAAAAATTTGATTTAAAAAAATATGGGTTTAATTATTTTTTTTTTGGGTTAAAAATTATGAGATTATATAAATTTTTTTATTCAACTATCGTCGTAAATTATTGTTTTATAATGGATCGGATAATAATTCCATTATTCTCATTTTCTCGGGTTAAAGCGTCGATTACAACAATATTATCTATGGAATTATTTAAGAATACTAAATATGTTTTATTATTACTATTCCTGTTCGGAGTGCTGCTGCGTGTAATAGTATACTTCCTAATCCCATCACTTTATGGTTTACAAAGCGATTCTATAGGTTATTATCTTAGCGCTGTAAATGGAGTGGAACATGGTGTTTTCTCAACTTATTGGCCGCCGGGATTTCCTCTTCTCATCTCATTATTCTATATACTATTTAAATCTAACACCATCTTAATTTTAACATCATTTTTAATCGTTATAGGTTCTTTATGTGGATTATTATCCTATTATATTTCATTAAAGTTATTCAAAAACAGATTAGCAGCTTTACTGGCCTTCCTATTTATCTGTATACAACCATCATTCCTATTACATTCACCACAATTATTATCTGATATATTCGCGGTAATGATAATGGGTATTAGTATATATTACATATTGGAGGATTACGAGAATCATAATAGGAATATATCTTTATTATTAGGGGTAATTATTGGATTTCTGGTTTTAATTCGGCCTGATTATATTTTCATGATTATAATTTACTTCCTCTTGGTTACCATCTCCCATCACCTCCTGAAAATTAAAGTAGAAAAATTAGCATTATTTATTATAGCTTTAATGTTAACTTTAACTCCCTGGCTTATTTATACAGATGTAATGACTGGGGCGCCGGTGATTTCTACTAATGGTGGTGTTAATTTTTATATTGGTAATAATCCAAATGCTGACGGCAGATATGCGGAACCTTACGGTTTAACAAGTAATAATGAAGGGTACAGTATGGGTTTAACGTATATTTCAAACAATATAGTCTCCACAATATCATTATACTTTAAAAAATTAGTATTATTAATATTCACTCCGTATATTCTACCCTGGGAATTACCGGAACATCATTTCACTATTTCAGAGATTATCTACAGCTTTGGGATGAATATAGGATTCCTAATCACTGAACTTATTGGATTTAGAGGATTAATCTTAATAAAAAAGAGGCAATTACAAATATTCTTTATAAGCTTAATTATATTAATTAACTTGACATTAATCCCATTTTTTGTGGATGGCAGATTAACATTACCATTACTATTAATTTACACTATTTTCGGGAGTTATTACATTTCTAGAGTAATAGAATTAACCCTGAAAATCCAGTAAAAATAAAAAATTATAATTAATTAAAGGTTAAAATTTTTAGGTAAAACTTTTTATACATCCTCACATTATCATATATAGTATAAATCATTAAAAAGTTTGAAATATTACTTAAAAATTTTTATAAAAAATTTTATTTAATTTCTAAAAAAAAAATATTATAAGGATAAAATAGTTATGGATACCAAAAAAATATTAAACTACTTAAAATTAGGATCATTAACACGGGGAATAACACGACGTGACATCATAACTGTAATTGTACTATTCATCATACTACGATTCATTATGTACATAATAAATCCATCAACAAGTTTACACCCTATGAACTTCCTAAATCATCTCTAAAAAGAAAGAACTTTGATAGAATTATTATTTTTAACTAACATCCTCACAAATAATTTTTTTTTAGAGTCCGAGCATTGCACCGTACTTTGAATAAACTTCATTGATAAGCTCATCAGAGTTAGGATTATTCCAATCATGCATCCATTCTGAAACTAATGATTCAAGAGTAATTGGAATAACACCCGCTTGTAGCATTCTCTCGATACCATACTTATGGGCATCCACAGTAGAATCACCGGCAGCATCAATTAATCCATAAACTTCATATCCCTCTTTTAAACCATGAAGAGCAGTGTAAGTAAAGCACATGCTGGTCCATAATCCTGAAATAACTATTTTATTCCTTTCAGTGCGCATGGCAGCTTTCCATGTTTCCTCATCTTCAAAGGCATCGAAACTTGGTATTTTCCGTGCAAATACTTCCTGATCTGGGAATAAATCAGTAATTTCAGAAATAAAATCTCCATTTAATTGAGGATTAATAGTGGATAACACTACAGGAATATCTAAAATACTTGCAGCTTTCGCAGCGCAGAATGCAGCAATAGTAATTAGAGTCTTATCACCAGAAGAAATACTCTTAATCATCGCTGGCTGATAATCCACTAAAACCAAAACACTATTCTCATCAGTTAATAACTCGAATTTACCATCATCTAAATTAACCATTCATAACTCCCCCCATATCATAAAAAATCACTTAATGAACTTAAAAATGATTTTCGTAAAATATATGATTCCTTATTAGAAAAAATAATTTAGTTTATTTGAATTAAATAAATTTGAAGGAATTTACTAAAAACATTTTAAATAAATTTTTTTGTTAGTATGTATGTTATCACTGATAAAATTTATGAAATTAATTTTACCTACATCAAAAAATTTTTTTAAAAAAAAAGACTGAGTTTTACTAACAAAAAAATTTTACCTATTTTTAAATAATACTCTTTAAAAGGCTGTTATATAATTAGGTTAAAATAAAAGAATAGAATATAAGAAAATATTTTTAAAAAAAAGTTTTAAAAATCAAGCATTTTTTTTTTAGTTCTTTAAAATTTCCGTATTTAAGATTTATATTTAAAGAAAAAAAATAGGAGGGAATAATGAATTATTTTTTAATGCTTAATTCAATATCCGATGCTTTAATAGTTTTTCTTCCGGCATGTTTAGCGTATTTAACAGCTTCTTCAGCGATTTCTTCACCTTTAGCTTCCAAAATTTTTGCTAAAGCTTCTCTTGCATCGTCACTGACCCTCTGGGCACCGGCATTTTTTAATATTCTTCCTATTGGAGCAATTGGTAATTCAGTCATATAATCACCTCAATTACAATTAATACACTATCATATTTAAATTTATCGATTTTACAGGTATTTTTTAATCTATTATCCTCATTACATAGCAAAAATATTTCAAAAATTAGAGACTGTCAAATTAGTAGCTGTTGAAGATATATGATGTGTTATCTAATCTAGTATTCCGATTTCCAGTTAAAAAAAAATATTTGGAGTTAAAAGTAGTAGTGAGGTTTAATTGCTATAAAAATTTTTTAGTTTTATTAAACCATCAAAAAAATGTATAAGTTTTTTTAAAATCTGTATGAAAAATTCCAGCATGTAAGGATTGATCTGTAAATTAGATTTTTTTTTATGGGAAAATGTTTTTATACACACTTATCATATATTAAAGAGGTTAAAAGAAAATATAATTCTTTTTATAGTGAAGTATCCTTAAATATTTTTTTATAATTTGGGAGTAATAATTTATGACATGTAATGTACTTGTTGGAGGAGGATGGGGTGATGAAGGTAAAGGAAAATGTATCACCTATCTCTGTTACAACGATAAACCTAACATTATAGCAAGAGCAGGTGTAGGACCCAATGCAGGGCACTCTGTAGAATTCCATGGAGAAAAATATGGTTTAAGATTAATACCATCAGGCTTCTTCCACAAGGATGCTCGATTATTAATCGGTGCAGGCGTACTCGTGGATACCACGGTATTTCTCCATGAATTAGATTACTTAAATAAATATCAAGTTAGAAGTAGAACCTATGCTGATTATCGATGCGCTATTATTGAAGCTAAACACCGTGAACAAGATAAAGCCTCTGATTACCTCTCCAAAAAAATTGGAAGCACCGGCACCGGCTGCGGACCCGCAAATGCTGACCGAGTAATGCGTGTCGCGAAACTTGCTGGGGAAGTAGATGAAATGAAAGGCTACACCACCGACGTGCCATTAGAAGTTAACACAGCATTAGATAAAGATAAAGACGTATTTATTGAAGGTAGTCAAGGATTCGGACTCTCACTATACTATGGAACCTACCCGTATGTAACCAGTAAAGACACCACCGCCAGCACCGCCGCGGCGGATGTAGGTGTAGGACCCACCAGGATAGATGAAGTAATCGTGGTATTCAAATCATATATAACCCGTGTAGGTGAAGGGCCATTTAAAACAGAGATAACCCAAAATGAAGCGGAGAACTTAGATATTGAAGAATACGGTACAGTAACCGGTAGAAGACGACGTGTAGGTCTCTTTGATATGGATTTAGCTCGTGAATCTTGCATGATAAACGGCGCCACTCAAATAGCTTTAACCTGTGTAGATCGCTTATACCCTAAATGTGAACATGTTAAAGATTACAATCGCCTATCACAGGAAATAAAAAAATTTATTAATGAAATAGAAGGTGAAACCGGCGTACCAGTGACTATAATATCCACCGGCCCAGATTTAGAGGATACCATTGATTTACGTAGTGAATTACTTTAATAAACAAAAATTTTATTAATTTTTTAGTTAATTAAAAAATTTTTTTTATTTACTCTCTCTTTTTTTTACATAAATTTTTTATACTATTTACTACCATAATTAATATGTTAAATAAATTAAGCTCTCCAAAAAAAAATATTTACGATATTTCACCCATTTATAAATTCATCATTTTCAACATTATGTCTTACAATAAAATTTTTTTCATATTTAAATAGAAATGATTTTATAAAATATTTTTTTTTATAAAATTAGGGATGAAATAAAAAATTTTTTTCAGGAATGGGATTTTTACGAATGGTATTACAATTAGGAAACCAAAATTAACTGATGGTCATCCAATTTATGAGTTAGCCAGGCTAAGCAAACCATTAGACTTAAACTCTTTATATAGTTATCTTTTAGTGCCTGCACACTTCGACCAGACCAGTGCAGTCGCTGAAACCGGACGCGACGTAGTAGGTTATGTTTCAGCTTATATACCTCCCCATCAACAGGATACCCTCTTCATCTGGCAGATTGCAGTACACCCCATCATGAGAGGCAGAGGATTAGCAACCACTATGCTGAAAAATATTCTAAAACGAAGAAGTTTATCATATATCAAATTTGTAGAAGCCACCATCACACCATCCAATAAGAAAAGCCGTTATCTATTCCAAGGATTAGCTGAACAATTAAAAGCGGATTATAAGGAATCCATCTTCCTAGATAGTAAATTATTCGGCGACTCCTATCATGAAGAAGAGAAATTACTACGCATCGGACCAATCAACATTCAACAATTATAAAATTATTTTTTTCTTTAAAATTTCTATAAAAAATTTGTTAAATTTATTATTTTTTTTTTATATTAAAAAAACGTTAGGATTTGGTGTAAAGAACATATGAAAACCTTTAAAAACTTTGAATCTGAAGTAAGGAGTTACGTGCGCAGTTTCCCCGTCATCTTTAAACAAGCCAAAGGAGCCAAACTATACGATGAACAAGATAATGAATATATTGACTTCTTCGCCGGAGCAGGGGCATTAAATTACGGGCATAACAATCCACTAGTCTCAGAAGCATTAATAAAATATATACAAAACGATGGAATAATTCATGGACTTGATAAAGCCACCACAGCTAAGCGAGAATTCCTAGAAACATTCCACTCCACCATACTCGAACCACGACATATGGAATATAAAATCCAATTCAGCGGACCCACCGGTACAGATGCCGTGGAAATTGCGTTAAAACTAGCTAGAATGGTGAAGGGCAGATCCAACATCATCGCCTTCACCAACGCCTTCCACGGTTTAACCATGGGATCTATGGCCATAACCGGCAACGCATTCTACCGTGATGAAGCCTTCATCAACCGAATCAACGTGCACTTCGCACCGTTTGACGGTTACTATGGAGACGCTGATACCGCGCAATACCTGAGAAAACTACTTGATGATACTAGCAGTGGCTTAGATTTACCCGCCGCCATGATACTAGAGACGGTGCAAGCGGAAGGTGGAGTTAATATTGCCAGTACCGAGTGGCTGCAGGAAATAGAGCAAATATGCCGTGATTATGATATATTATTAATTATTGATGATATTCAAGTGGGTAACGGCCGAACTGGGCCATTCTTCAGCTTCGAAGAAGCAGGCATTAACCCTGATATTATAACTTTATCGAAATCCATTGGTGGAGGATTACCTTTATCTATCGTACTTATGAAATCCCAATGGGATCAGTGGAAGCCCGGTGAACACACGGGCACCTTCCGAGGTAATAATTTAGCCTTCGTAGCATCCACTAAGTTATTAAGTTACTGGGAAAATGATAAGCTAACCGAAGCAGTCCATTATAAAGAAGAGTTACTCAAAGAAAAATTAAATGAAATAACTAAGAAATATGAAGTTTTAAATGCTAGTGTAAGGGGTAAAGGCTTAATTTATGGTTTACAGATACCTTTATTAGGTTTTTGTAGTGAAGTGTCCACGGAAGCTTTTAATCATGGATTACTTATTGAATTAGCTGGTTCAAATGATGATGTACTTAAATTCTTACCGCCACTCACCATTGAGAAGGAATTACTAATTGAGGGTTTAAATATTATTGATGAATCGATAGGAACTGTGCTAAATGAGCGGGAATCCATTGTGGAAGGATTAAACCATGATAGTGAGAACAATAAGTGAATTAATTGGAACACCTCGTGAAGTTGTTTCTTCTAATGGTAATTGGGTGAGCCGGCGTTTACTTCTACGGGATGATGGGATGGGATTCTCCTTTCATGAAACCATAATTTATGCAGGTACTGAAACATTGATTTGGTATAAGAATCATTTAGAGGCTGTTTACTGTGTAGATGGTGAAGGGGAGGTTGAATCATTAATTGATGGTGAACATTATCCTATTAAACCTGGTACCATGTACGCTTTAAATAAACATGATAAACACGTTCTTAGAGCATTTCAGGATGATCTTAGATTAGTTTGCGTATTCAATCCTCCTTTAACGGGGGATGAGACTCATGATGAGGATGGATCCTATCCCCTCAAATCATAGAATAAATAATTTTTATATATTATCCTGATAAACATAAATTTATAAATCATATTAATTAATGAAGTTTTTTTATGCTGAATCAGATGGGGGGTATGAGTTAAGTGGTGGAGTTTGAATACGTTAAAGGTCAGGAGAAGAGAGTTGAGAAGAAGTATGATCAATTAATGAAGGATATTGAACATTTAGAAAAGGAAGGTGACATTAATAGGATTAAAAAGAAATATCAGATGTTATTAGATAAAAAGAAGAATAGTGAAACTGACTGGATGGATGACCTTCTGATCACTGTTTACCAGGATTTCATTAAGCATGATTTAAATAAACTATAAAATTTATATTCCATCTATTTTTTTTTTACTTTTACATTTATTATTTTTTATAAGTTGACTTTTTCTTGACTATTATTTGACCAAAAAAATAAATCCCGTATTACATATTTAAATATGTTTATATTAAATTATTTTAAATTCTATTTTTCTGGAAAATAATTTTTAATTAAATTTTTATTTTGATTAATTCATCACTATAAATGTTCTGTTTGTCAATATAAAATGTGCTGGAAAAAATATGTTAAAATAAAAATGGATAGTCCCTAGCGGAGTCGAACCGCTGTCGAAAGGTCCAGGGCCTCACAGGATTACCACTACCCCAAGGGACTAACAAAAATGGTTTATACTTCCAGGTTTATAAAAGTTTGGAAAAAAATATCTATTAAAATTACACATACAAACTCATAAAATATAAATCTGAAAAAATTATAATTAAAAAAAAAATTAAAAAATTTTTTTGAACTCATCCCCCTTATTTTAGGGTTTTAAAAGTAAATATGTAAGCAGCATTTAAAGTATCACCCACACTATCATGAACTGACCCCACGGGTATATAAACCTGGTACGTGTCATTATGCAATCGACTACTACTCATAGTAATCGTTAAAGTATTACCAGTAATCTTCTTAGAAATAGCGGTTAGTTTACCAGTACTTAAATTTTTAATATAAATACCACTATAATCAGACCCTGAGGTTATATTCTCATTAAATTTAACTGTAACCGGTGAAGTAAGGGATACACCCGTTGCATTGTTAAGGGGAAGTGTGCTACTCACTTTTAACGGTGATAATGTAGTGAAAGTGAAATTATAAGCTGAAGTTAAATTATCACCAATTAAATCCTTAACAGCCCCTACTGGTAGATAAACCAAGTACTTGTCATTATACAATCGATTACTACTCATAGTAATCGTTAAAGTATTACCGGATATCGTCTTAGATGAAATACCAACAATTTTACCCGTACTAGTATTTTTAATATAAATACCACTATAATCAGACCCTGAGGTTATATTCTCATTAAATTTAACTGTAACCGGTGAAGTAAGGGATACACCCAGTGCTTTATTAAGGGGATTACTACTAATTACAGTTAGAGGATTACTTGAAGTGAAATTAAAAGTATACGATGCAGCTAAAATATTACCAGACATGCTCTCCACTGCATCAGCCGGAATATTAACCTGATACGTATCACCAATCAATCGATTAACGGTTTGAATAGTTAAAGTGTTACCATTAATATTTACCGAAGCTAAAGAAATAACACTACCTGTAGAATTGTTTTTAACTGTAATATCAAAGTACTCTGCTGCAGTGGTGATGTTTTCATTAAATCTTATAGTAACTGGTGAAGATAATGATACATTCAATGCATTACCAGTTGGAGTAGTGCTTATAATAACCGGTGGTGGAGTGGGAAGAGGAGGTTGATATCCCATCCAATTACCGGGTAATAATCCATCTCGGAAAAGTTCATAACCATCTGAACCATTAAAAAGTGCAGTTTGAATATCTAAATCAAGCTGACTAACAGTGATAGGCGATGGATCACTATCACCATTATAAGTTTGCAATATACTAACCACCGGAGTTCCATCAGCCTGAGCTACTATATACTCTGTAGCAGTGCCAATCCAACTAGTAGTTTCACCATAATTACCCACATAAATCATGGGGGATAAAAAATCTAAAATACTACTTAAATTAGTGTAATTCTGTCCATAATAATAATTATTATCTGCACCCTCAGGCATCAACGCCGCTGACAAATATATATACGGCTTAACCGGATTATTTAAACTATTAATCAAATTAATATTATTCCGTATTGCGGTGGCGAAATTATCCACATCCACCGTGGCATTTGGATACAGATAAGCGGTGCCTGGGAATCTTAGGTAATCCAACATAACACCATTCACATTATAATTGGCGGTGATATTATCTATATCACTGATAATCTGATTCTCTAAAGTTGCATTAACTTCCGGATTAAACCAGTTACCATTAAAATCCTTAAAAACTTCCACCCAAGCATACACGCCAATACCTGAACCTTGGAATTTATTTATATAAGACTGTAAAGAACTGGGATTCTGCCGATCCGTTGATACATATACCGTGTTAATACCCATATTTTCAAGGGCGGTTACATTAATCGTATTTGAGGGAGTATCCACGGGGTTAATGTAAATACCATGAATACTACTTAAATTAGTTTTAACCGGTTGATTCACATTACCTGATGATACTGTAATATTACTACTGTTTAACGTATTCAATCCAGTAGTATTATTACTTACATTGCCAGTCACTGCAAAAGAAGAACCCATAGATAAAAAGTTAACTAAAACAAGAGCAAATAATATTAAAAATAATTTCTTATTGATACTAATTTGATTAAAGCTAGAATTAATCATTTTTATAATCACCGCCTCCAATGAATTATAAAAGAATAAATTTTTTATATTTTTATCCCTGTTAAATTAAATAAATCTCCGTAAATAAAGGTTTAACATTACTATACTTATAAAGCTTTACCTAAAAAAAATTTTTTAAGTAAATTAACGTAATTTAGTGCTTTAACACTTATTAAAAATCGAATTATTAAATAAAAAATTTATCTTAAAAAAATTTTTTTATTTACGATACATATGCTGGAAATCCTCATCATACAATTTTGAATTTTCAAAACTTCCCGGATCTAACACGCGACCCACCAGTATAATCGCAGTCTTCCTAATACCTGAAGAATCCACCTTCTCCTCTATATCATGTAATGTTCCTTTTATAATCTTTTCATCCTTCCACGAAGCTTTCGACACTACAGCCACCGGCGTATCCTCAGGGTAATGCACTTTTAAGTCTCTAACTACCTTTCCTATTAACTGTACTCCTAAGAAAATGCACATGGTAGCCTGATGCACCGCTAAATCCTCAATCGACTCCTTCATTGGTTTAAGTGTACGACCTTCAGGTCTCGTTATGATCACCGTCTGTGACACCATCGGCAACGTTAACTCCACCTCTAAAGTAGCGGCAGCACCGAATAAACTACTAACACCCGGAATCACCTCAAACGGAATATCATTCTCCCTTAATAGTTTCATCTGCTCTCCAATTGCCCCGTAGATGCTGGGATCACCGGTATGCACTCGAGCTACCAGTTTGCCCTGACCAGCGTAATCAACCATCACCGACACTAATTCTGGTAAAGTCATACTACTACTATTATAAATTACCACTTCTTTACGAGTGTAATCTAATATTTCAGGATTCACTAATGAACCCGCGTAGATGACTACATCCGCCATCCCTAAAATTCGGGATGCTTTCACCGTTAACAATTCGGGGTCACCGGGACCCGCACCAATAAATATTACCCTACCTATCATAAAATTTTTTATTCCTCCTTTTTTATGTCAAATCGTTTCTTCACTATTTCAATACTACCATATGGACATTCACCTAGGCATTGTTCACAGCAACCGCAAGATGCCGGGTCAATATGTGCTCGGTTATCCTCACCAATTAGGATGGTATCCACTCCTACCTTAACTTGAGGACAACTCTGCACGCAGAGGTGATCGCATTCCTCACCTTCCGTGTTGCAGGTTTCCATATCCACCACTGCGGATTTCATGCTAAATCCTAAACCCCGTCTGACGGCTTCCTTAGATATGTAACCCGCCACATGAAGTATAGTGTCACCTAAACCACGATCCAATGTCATACTGGCTTGACATGGGTAATTATGGAATTTAATATCCCCTATATACTCCGCCTCCTCCACTGGTACACCCTCCAATTCCTCGGCGATAAATGTGGTGCAGCCGCAAGGTGCATCACGTATCACTGTAACCTTCTTAATAAATTCATCTCCTTCAATAGTCATGACGGGTTTACCGAGTTTACCGGTGAATTCATCAATAAAAGGGTCACCCATGGGTTTCAAACTACAGAATGGCTTAGCAAACACCACTACCTTATCCCCTGAGTTATCTTTAATTTCACTCATTAAACCCGGCGGCACAGCACTTGGCTTATGTACACTAATAATAATAGACTTCGCACCCGTCTCTGTAGCTACAAGTGGTGCGATAAGATTAATATCACCAATTAAACCAACCGCTACTATTAAATCAGCTTGGGGTAAATTATCGGGTACATAACTTGTTACATCATCAATGAACTCGGGTAAATCAGGGGGTACTTCATGTATACCCACGATACTACTACTGAAACTTTTAGCTATATTATTTACAATCCGAGAACCGTATTCTCCACTCGTTAAAATATAAATATTCATTTTAGATTACCATTCCCACATTTTTTAGCAATTATTTTTATTCCTTATCAATTATTTGAATTATACGTTTATTATAATATAAAAAATAGCATTAAAAAAATTTTTTTATTTATTATTATTACGTTCAAGCAAACGAGACATGGAGTGCAGTATAATACCCGTGAAAGCGATGAACAAACCACCCAAACCAATCATAGCAGCCATCACCGTCGGTAACAAGCTCGTTGTATGATGATTCAGATAATCTCCGAAGAAAAATAAGCCTAAAGTTAAACCTATTACTATAAGAATCAAACCCGGCAGTACGAAGTAATATAATGGCCGGTTAAACTCCATATCCTGTATAAGTTTCACGAGCACGCCAAGTCCATGACTAACGGGATTCTTCTTATGAATCTCCCCATTCGATTTACTATTATAATTAACCTTAATAGGCACTTCCACTATCTTCGACCCGAAATTCGCGGCGTCAATTAACATTTCACTCTCAATACTAAATCCATCATGATTAAATTTAAATACAGATAATGTATAATTAGCAAAAGCTCGGAAACCACTCTGACTATCAGTTAAATTCAATCCACTACTCAAACTAGTCGCTTTATCCAACACGGTTTGCCCAATCCGCCGATAACCCGGCGTATCAGTACTATCCTTACCGAGGTAACGGCTGCCATTAACAATATCCGCTTCACCATCAATAATCGGTTTAAGCAGTTTAGGAATCTCCACGGGGTTATGCTGACCATCACCATCCAAAGTCACTACAATATCCCGATCACCAATCGCTTGAAAACCAGTTCTAAGGGCAGCGCCTTTACCCTCATTAGATTTATGCTGTATGATTTCAGCCCCCGCAGCCTCAGCAATCACACTAGTACGGTCACTGCTACCATCATCAACCACAATAACCTGATCAACATACATTAAAGTGGATAATACTACACTACCAATAGTAGTCTCCTCATTAAATGCTGGTATAATAGCTGTTACATTCTCCTTAAAAGTGGAATCCCCCATATATTACTTTACTTTACTATTGGTAATCATATCTTTTAAATATTCACCTAATATAAAACTTATAAAATTCTATATATAATATTTCATGATTTAAATACTTATTATAACCGATAAAATTGGTTATATTATCATCTAAAATAAATTGAAATGGAACCTTTTAAATAACGTAAATGAACTATAACTAAAGATTTATTTTATTTTATTTTATATTATTTAATTCATCACCCCAATCCCCTTCAATTAATGTTTTTTTATTTTCTATCAAAGAGGGTTATATATAAGATAAAACACTACTAAAAGAGTATATATCTTAAATACTATTTTAAACGATCAATAAATTACTTTGGAGTGAATAATATAATGCATCAAAGCGAAGCAAACGAATACATTGACATGGCTAACACCTATTACCAACAACAAGAATACCAGGAAGCCATAAAATACTATAAAAAAGCATTAAACCACTTCAAAGACATAAAAGATGAAACAGAAAAAGCCGACACCTACCTAAACCTAGGCAACACTTACCTGGCCTTAAAAAATTACCATGAATCACTAAAACAATACCATAAATCAAATAAAATATATAAAAAAAGTAAAAACCGAGAAGGAGAAGGATACAGTCTCACCGGCATCGCACTCAACCATGAAAAACTAGAAGACCACGACCAAGCCCGAGATTACTACCAACAAGCCGCAGGTAAATTTAATAGCATAAACGACACTGAAAGAGCCGGCATCGTACACTCCCTAATCGCCAACACCTACGAATCCCAAGGAGCCTGGGAAGACGCCATACTAGACTACCAAAAATCCACTCAAATATTCCATAAAATCGGCGACACAGAACGAGTAACCGAAATCAACAATAAAACCGAAGAACTTAAAAATAAACGTGGAAGACTCAAATTAACCCGTTTAGAAATAACCAGTCTCATAATCTACCTACTCGCATTAATAACCGCTGAATCCACCATCCTATTCCATAACATATCATTCGGATTATCACTGGAAGCCGTAATACTATTCGCCCTATTAATACATTCATCCCTCACCAAAGGATATAACCTCAGTATACTACTGCGCAGTATGATGGCATTACCCATCATAAGAATCATCGGATTATCTATACCCTTACTACAAATACCCACCCTATACTGGTTCCCCATAATCGCAATACCATTATTTGCAACCAGCTTCACCATCATGAAATCACAAGGCTTAAGCAGAAGAAATGTGGGATTAATCTGGGGAAACATACCATTACAACTACTAATCGCCAGCACCGGTATCCTACTCGGCTGCATCGAATACACTATACTACAACCCAAACCATTAATCGCCACCCTCAACATCGAAACACTCATCTTCGCCAGCATCATACTCATCATAAGCACCGGATTAGCAGAAGAACTACTATTCCGGGGAATACTTCAAAAGAACGCTCAAAACGTACTTGGACCATTATACGGTTTACTATACACTGCATTGCTGTTTACTGCACTCCACATTGGATGGAACAGTTTCCCAGATTTAATATTCGTATTCAGCGTCGGACTATTCTACGGAATCGCCTTCTACAAAACCAAAAGTATAATAGGAACCACCCTTTCCCACGGCATATCCAACAGTTTCCTCTTCCTAATCGTACCCTTCTACGCACCCCTACTCTACAGCATAATCCACAGCATATTAACACTATAAAAAAAAACAAAAAACTCTAAGATAAAATACTCTTTTTGTAAATTTTCAAACAATTTGCTAAACTAAAAATTAACATAATTATTAAAAAATTTTTATTACTTTAATAATAAATAATATTCAGATGGTTGTGTTAAGATGACCGTAAGGACACTTAAGGATTCTTTAAACCAATTATAAACCCGTATTAACTTAAACAAAGACATAATAACCGCTTATAATATCAATTTTTTTATTTACATTCATTTAATTAAAATTATTACTTTTTTAATAAATTTAAAATTTGAAAGTAAATTTTCATTTCTTCTTCAAACCTATATTCTGGTGTCATATAATGTGCTCATAATGTTAACTTGATGTTAATAATTATGTTAAAATGTCGTAGGTTCTACAGCTTGGTTGGCGTAAACAGGCCCCGTCAGACCATAAACATCCAATAGCAAGTCTCCAAAAAATAGGATTACAGATTCCTCACTAATAATTTCAAAACCCATCAATTCTCACCATCATTATATTATACATAACGTTTATGACGGATTGATCAACCTAACCCAGAAATCCTTGAAAATCCATAAATATTATTTATATAAAGATCAAAGACCCCTAAATATATTTTAAAAATTTATATCCCTAAAAAAAAAATTTTATAGAAATAAAAAAAAATAAATATAAATCATTCTAATGCTTTAAAAATTGGTAAAGTTCATAAACACCATCTATTAACATTACAAAACCTATTAATCCCACTAATAAATTTATAAACTCTGGTAACTGTATTAACTTGAACTCAGAAACCACTAATAATATTACACCAACAATTATCAAAATAATATTTCTATAAATTTTTTGATCCATAATAATACATCCACCCAAAATAATTTTTTTCAATTAATCAAACGTATTTAAGTAACGTTTTTTACCCATAAAAATAAATTACCCACTCCGGGTATAGTTACAGGCTTTCCACTCCAATAAACAGCTTTACCAATAACCGCGTTAGTAGGGACCAATGCAGGATCAACTACAGAATTATTATCACCCTTCAATACATAATATTTTTGTCCACCCGATTCATTTATAGCCACCACTCTATGAATAATATTCTCTGAAACTCCTGATGAATTCTTTTCATAAACAATAACATCACCTACTTTTATAGTTTCAGGATTTACTTCATTTATCATACCCAAAACATTATTCTTCTCAACAAGCACCATATCACCCACCTTAATAGTAGGAGTCATACTAGATGTGGGCACTACCACTAATTGAGATGCAATGATCAACGCCACAATAAATATAGGAATGGCAATAGCTAATTCTCTAAGAAGAGACATTTTTAAGTCAAACCCCCTATTAAAATTTTTATTTTCAATATAAATTTATTTTTATTCCACATTTTTATAATATCTCAACAAAATTTTTTTCTTTTATAAATACATTACATTATGCACATAAATGGGTGTATAATCATTCCGGTACGCATGCCAGTAACCATAATCTGATATTATGATTATACGGTTATTTTCTTTTTGTAGACTATAATTTCCTAAATAATTTGTTTCTTGACCATTAATTGTGAAATTTCCCGTGAAATTTTTACCATCATTAACGAAGGTTCCATTACCTGTCCAGGCTGCACAGCTCATATTAAAAACACCCGATAACTTAGTATTGAAAACTGCATTTGCCAGATTCATAGTGAAAATACTCTTAACACTATCAAAGGTAATATCTATAGTTTCAACTTTTCCAGTACCAGATATTCCATTACTAGTATAATCCAGGGGACTTTCCGCTTTCTCCGCTCCTGGTAACATCATATGGAAATTAAAATTCTTACCCAACCCATTAACATTGAAAAATCCATTAAGTGAAGCAGTTGCATCTGAATTGGATGGAATCACGGCAGACATAGTGTAATTATAAGGTACTTTTTCAAATAAGAATCCATCAAAAACTGGTTGAGTAGCCACCAACAATAAAAAAACCATAATAAACACGACAATAATTGATGTAATTACGATTTTTTTATGCATAAAATTTCACGATTTTATAAATATTTCAAATAATTTTTTTTTATAAAGTCACAATTTGACATAATACCGGTGATACTAACGATTTTATAGTAACTGAGCCATCACTGTTAATGGTGAAACTCTCCTGCTCATACACACTTCCACCCGTATTTATACTACTGAAATATTGCTGACCATTACTTGGATTTGATGAATAAGTAATCTCACTATTTTTAATATTATTAGGAAGCTGTTCTACGGGAATCCCGGGATATTGAGAGTTAAATAAGTTAGCATTCTGCGTTCCATCACCAGAATAACCTTGAACATTCAAATTAAGAGCATCACTACCGCCTGAACTGGGTTTCAAAATATTTTTATAAGCCGAGAAAGTGAATTGACTACCAGCCGGAGCAGGTTGATCAAAATAACCCAAAGCTTTTGATAAATCAAATGAAACATTACCCCCAGGTTTTATCCACATATTAATATATATTTCCTTTGAACCATTTCCCGTGCTTAAAGTGGCTGCAACATGATCCCAAGACTGTCCATTATTTTGAAAATACAACATAGTGTCCTCATGACTTTGAGGTAGCACAGTAATTCCCAACCCTAAAATTAAAAAACTACCCAGTAAAGTAGCTGTACCTACAACAAGACCAGTACCACCGATAGCAGCAAGGGGACTAGCTAAAGCCACTACTATGCTCTTTAAAAATGCAAATATAACATGAAAAGCATGCAAAATTATTTTAGATAATGGTTCATCTCCAGCCATACAAAAACTTCCCCCAACCAAAGTAAACAATAATTATTCATTATTTACTCATCAATTTTTATGTGTTATGATAATTTTTAAATATACTATTTCCTATTTAATATAAAACCACTATTTATATTAGTACGTCGATACTACCTTAAATCAATAAAGTTTATATAAACAACTTCAACCGGGGTAAACTAATTTTTTATATCAGTAAGAATTCAACCACTTTCTATTAAACTTTTGTGGGTGATTCTCATTCGAACACATGAAAATGACCATTAACAGGAAAATAAATCTATGAAACCCCTAAAACCTAAAGATAACCAATTATTTTTGAAAAAATTGAAAAAGGAGGTGAAAAAAAAGTATGAACAAAAAAACATTCTTATGCATGTTTCTCGCTCTAAGCATGGCAATCATCTTCTCAGGCGCAGTAGCAGCCGCCAACGACAATACTACAAATAGTAGCACGACATTTAACCTGAATCAAAGCATGGCAAGTCAAACAGTAATAACCAATAATTCATCAAGCAGTTCTACATTATCAAACACATCAAAAACAAATAATCCAGACCCTATAGTAGTAAGTACGGGACTTCATTTTCCCACTATTAGAGGTGCTGTTAACAATGCAGCAGACGGTGATACTATAATATTAGAACCCGGAACCTATGCTGGAGTTGATAACAGTAATATTGAATTAACTCACGACCTAACCATAATAGGAAGCACTGATAGTTTAAACCCAAGCATAATCGATGCAGGAAATTTAGATACAATATTCTTAATCGACCCAGATATTACCATCACTCTGGAGTACATAACATTCGAAAACGGATTTAGTGATGCAGGTGGAGCCATCTACAATGAAGGTAATCTTATTATTAAAAACTGCTTATTCAATGGTAACCACGCAGTTAATGATGGTGGAGCCATCTATAATGATGGAACACTTACCTTATCATCAGCTAATTTAAACGATAACATTGCAGATTACGGTGGAGCCATATACAACGATATAGATGGTTCTATAATTGATACTGGCAGTACATTCACTAATAATAATGCAGATTACGGTGGAGCCATATANNGCAGATTACGGTGGAGCCATATATAATGATGGTGCCTTAACAGAAACTAAAGGCATATTCAACTATAACGATGCAAATAATGAGGGTGGAGCCATATATAATGATGAAGATGGTACCCTAACAGAACAAAATGGTGCATTCGACGATAACAATGCAAATGGTGACGACATAGAAANNATGACGGTGCCTTAACTGAATCGAATAGTAATTTCACAGGTAACTATGCAAGTGAAGGGGGAGCCATATACAATGATGAAGATGGTGCACTAACTGAAAAAAACGGTATATTCAATGATAACTCCGCAGATTCTGGTGGAGCCATCTACAATACAAATGGGGCTGCACTGATCAATATTAACAACAAATTCAATAGTAACATCGCAAGTGATGGTGGAGCCATCTACAATGATAATGGTGCAACTTTAATTGAAACTAAAGATACATTCAACAGTAACGGAAACAATATCGGCGGTGCAATCTACAATGATGGTAACTTAAATCAACAAAATTGCACATTCAATGACAACAACGCCAATGACGGCGGAGCCATCTACAATGATGAAAATGGTGTCCTGAAAATTAGTATTAGCAAATTCAACGGTAATACTGCATATTACCAAGGTGGAGCCATCTACAATGACAATGAACTAACAGATTACGACAGCAGTTTCCACAATAACATTATAAATTCAGAAGACACAACATCACAAGGCGGTGCTATCTACAATGATTATCACTTTAATGAATCCAGTAGTACTTTCACAGGCAATAATGCAGATCAAGGAGGAGCCATCTACAATACCGGTGAATTAACAGATAATGGCAGCAAATTCAACGGTAACATCGCAAATGATGAAGGAGGAGCTATCTACAATAACGCTGCATTAAATGAATCCAGTAGTTTCAACGGCAATACAGCATATGAAGGTGGAGCCATCTACAATAGTAATATAGCTACTCTAAATGATGATGGAAGCTATTATGAAAACAACAATGAGGAAGAATCAACATCGATAGGCGGGGCCATTTACAATGATGGTACTGCAACTGAAAACTCATGTACTTTCAAAAGTAATAAAGCCTATAATGGTGGAGCGATCTACAATAATGGTGGCTTAACTGAAAATTCATGTACTTTCAACAGTAGTAATGCCACTAATGGTGGAGCAGTCTACAATCAAGGTGACTTAACTGATTATGGCAGCAAATTCAACACAAACAACGCAAATAATAATGGTGGAGCCATCTACAATAATGAGAACTCTTATGATTACGACAGCACATTCAACTACAACACCGCAAATAATCAGGGTGGAGCCATCTACAATGACGAATATGGCAACTTAAATGATTACTACGACACATTTGACCATAACAACGCATACTATGCCGGTGGAGCCATCTACAATATCGGTTATCTATCTGAATACTATAGCACATTCGACACTAACAGCGCAAATAATGAAGAAACACCATCATTAGGCGGAGCCATCTATAATAATGGTAATGCCTATGTCAACTTCAACCGCATAGTTAGTAACACCGCATCAATAGGAAACGCGATCTATAATGACGAGAACGGATGGATAGATGCAACACTTAACTGGTGGGGAACCAACCAACCCAACCAAACAGGAAACGATATAGTTAATACTGCTGGCCAAGGTCAATGCAACTACGATCCATGGATAATACTAAGCATTAACGCCTCTCCAACGACAATTCCATGTAGTGGAACCTCAAACATAAACGCAGACCTACAACACGACAATCACGGAATCTACCATGACCCAGCATATGGATCAGTACCCTACTATAATTCGGCTAACCTGCAAACAACTTTGGGAAGCATTACTGATGCAACCTTCTATAATGGACTCGCATCAAGCACATTAAACGCCGGAACAGTACCGGGCATAGCTGATGTAACTACAACAGTTGATTCACAAACGGTACATGCCTTCGTGAATTTTATAATAGATGTGACGGGTGTGAATCCTGCTGATGGTGCTATTAATGTTCCTACTAATCAGGCTATTGTTATAACCTTCAACGATCCAATAACTGCGGGCAGTGCCTATAACAAAATAACTGTTACTTATGGTTCAACAAATGCATATTTCAATAAAATCATAAGTGGAAACACTTTAACCATATGGCCTTACACCACTTATTTACAACAAAATAATAATTGGTTTGCAGGCACAACCTACACCATAAACTTACCAGCTAACGCTTTAAACGGATTAATCACTCCATTTACTTGCTCATTTACCACTGTTCCGCCAACTGTAACTAGTGTTAATCCTAGTAATGGTGCAATTAATGTGCCTACTAATCAGGTTATCACTTTAACTTTCAGTGATCGCCTACAGGCGGGCAGCGCCTATAACAATATAAGTTTAACCCAAGGATCTACCAAAGCATCTATTTCCAAAACCATCAGTGGAAACACCTTAACCATAAAACCTAACTCTTTATTGTTTGCAGGCACAACGTACACTTTTAACATTCCGGCCAATGCTATAAACGGACTAAACCCATTCACTTGCTCGTTTACCACTGTTCCGCC
>PMWA01000060.1 GCA_003166335.1 Methanobacterium sp.
CCTTAGCTATTAGAATGGCTTTCGGAACTAGTCTAGCGGTTATTCTTCCCACAGCATTAAGCAGTGCTTATGGTCATCAGCGTAGACAAAATGTTATTTTTAAAGCTGTATTATTTCTAGGTGTTTCAGGATTTCTGGGTGGATTAATAGGGGGTTATATAGCCACCCATCTTCCTGTGGACATATTGAAGACCATTTTTGCTGTAGTGCTTTTATTAGTAGCGTTAAGAATGCTCTTATTTAAAGAACCTACAGAGGATACTACACGGGTGGATAATATTCCCTTATTCATATTATGGGGTTTAATAGCGGGTATCATGTCTGGTCTTGTTGGTATTGGCGGTGCGGTGATTCTGATACCTGTGATGGTTTTAACTATGGGATTCAGTATGAAAGAAGCAGGTGGAACTTCCAGTGCAGTTATTGTTTTAACTTCTCTGGGTGGAATTATATCCTACATCCTAAACGGTCTGCACACTCCGGGTTTACCACCCTATTCGTTGGGTTATATAAATCTATTACAATTAGTGATTCTAGTTATATTCAGCATTCCCCTGGCACAAATTGGAGCATGGGCCTCTCATAAATTCCCTGAAAAACTTTTAAGATACATTTTTATCATTATATTAATATTTGTCTCATTGGAAATACTGGGAGTATTCTAATGACGTTTAATATTTCTACAAAAAATTAAGAATTTTTTAATCTTTTATTAATGAATTTCAAATTTTGTGGGCCTTTTTTTAGTTTAAATCTTGTGAGTCTTGATTTATTATAATCATTTTGAGGTCGAATATCATAGCCCAGGCTTCTTCAACCTGTGGAGATGGATTCATTCCGTTAAGTTCAATGAACTTCTCCAAGCACTTAACAGCACCTTTATAATCTCCTAAAAATCGTTTAACAGAACCTTTACCAGCCCAAGCCTTTGAATTTTCAGGATTTAACTCTAATGCCTTGTTAAAGCATTCCAATGCTTCCGAGTATTTTGAGAGATTAAAGAATGCAGTTCCCTTATTATTCCAAGCATCATCATTTTCAGTGTCAATTTCCAGTGCTTGATTAAAACAGTTTATAGCTTCAGTAAATCTTCCCATCGCTCCCAGAGAAACACCCATATTAATCCATGCTTTAGCATTATCCGGTTCTAAATCCAGTGCAATCTCAAAGGATTCAACAGCATCAGGATATCTCCCGGCTTTAGAAAGAGCCACTCCTCGATTATCCCATATCCTAGAGTTATCTTCATTTAACTCTAATGCTTTATCATAACAAAATACAGCAGCCCGGTATTCCCCATCATTTAAATGAACATACCCCTGATATATCAATGATTTAACTTGCTGATTTTTATCTTTAGAATCCACTAAAATTCACCTATAAAAAATTTAAATTTATTCTATTATATTATTAGTTACCAATAATCCACTTCTTATAAAAAAAAATATTGTATTATATTTACCTTTTTTTAGATTCCTTTACCTATAACTATATCTCTCCTCTGTCCAGGGATCACCATGATTATGATAACCATGGGATTCCCAAAATCCACTTTTATCACTTTCTAAGAATTCCACACCAGTAACCCATTTAGCGCTCTTCCAGAAATATAGTTGAGGAACAACCAATCTAAGGGGATAACCGTGTTTAGTGCTTAATTCTTCTCCGTTATGATGAGTAGCAAATATTACGTCTTCTTTAAAGAATTCTTTAATAGGAAGATTAGTGGTAAAATTTTTATATGCATGTACCAGGACAAATTTAGCCTCAGATAGTACATTATCCTTCAAAAATGATGTGCTGACTCCTTCCCATAAATTATTTAATTTAGACCAGCTGGTTACGCAGTGAATATCTGAAAAAACCTTGGTTGATGGCAATAACCGGAATTCATCCAAGTTGTATTCTTTTTCTTCTTCAACCAATCCCCATACTTTAAAATTCCATTTGGTTAAATCAATTTTAGGCACCCGACCGGCCTGTAACACTGGCCACTTTTTAATTTCCCTCTGACCTGGTGGAACCCTAACATCTCTATTAGTATTCGGACTAATAATAACTTCTTCATTCTCTAAAACTGATTTAATATACTGGTCTTCCTCCTCATTATTACCAAAAAGATTTTTTAAAAATTTCAGTTTCCTTCCACCTATTATATTAATTAAACTTAAAACTTTTTCTACAATGTTATATATACTGTTTAAAGTTTATTTAATTTTTTTACCACATTAAAAATGAAATCAAATTTTTTTTATTCCTTTGAATAATACTCTGATTCTGTAATTCTAAGGTTCATTACCTTTAGTTAAAAGAGTTACTGACAGAGATTATATATATTAAAAGATAAAAAATTAATACTATGGGGAAACTGATAGAACTGCCAAAAAAAGGCAAAGCACTGATAATCACAGATATACATGGTAATCTAACCGATTTCAATAAATACATGAATATTTGGGATCAGTTCAAAAACAGAGATAACCATCTAATTCTTACCGGAGATTTTATCCATGCTATGGGCCGTGAAAACGATAGATCCATTGAAATCATGGAATCCGTACAATACCAGTGTGAAAACTCCGAAAATTTCCATGTTTTACTGGGAAACCATGAATGGTCAACCATAACGAAAAAATCTGTTTATAAGGCAGGTATAAACCAAACACTCAATTTTGATGAACTCTTGAAAGATAATTTTGGTCAAAGTTACAATAAAGAACTAGAAGAATATGTGGAATTTCTTAAAAAACTTCCCATAGCAGTTAGAACAGCAAACAAAATTTTTATAAGTCATGCTGGACCTCCCAGAAATATTAAAAGCTTAGATAAAATAAATCACATCACCGATAAAGGATACAACGAGAACCCACCATTATTCCAGATCCTGTGGAATAGATTTGAAGACTACACCGAAAATGATCTGAAATCTTTTCTAAAAACTGTGAACTGTAAAATGATGATTGTAGGTCACACACCAGTTGATGGAATTAAATTAGTATATAAAAATCAACTAATAGTCTCATCCAGTTACAGTAAAGGAAAAAAAGCTTACGTTGAATTAAATCTTAAAGAAGATATAAAAAATAGTCAAAACCTCTTAAAAATGGTTAAATATCTATAATTGACCCACCTTATTATATTTAATATGCAGGGATTTAGCTACAACAATTTCATCCCCATCATTTAGCCTGTACTTCTTGGATCCATGTAATTCTTCTCCATTTAAAGTAGTACCATTTTTAGTTTTAAGATCTTGTAGGAAAAAACAGCATAAATAACAACAGTCCTTCTTAGTGATCTTAAAATGATCTCTTCCTATAAAATAAAGTTCATCTGAAGGGATTACTCCTAAAAAATCCTCTCTACCCATAATTTTTTCAGCATCTTTAACAATTATATTGTTATTATTTGGAAGAATTAATTTAGCCACTGTTCCACTATTATCAGCACACTGAGTCTGAGTAGTCTTTAAAATCTTAGATTGAGGTGATAATTTCTTATAAATAAATTCTATTAAAAATCCAGCTATTATAGCCATTATCAAAGCTAAAACAATTTCCTGAGTTTGATTCTGAAGCAAACCGAAAATACCATTTAATTTCCAAATCACAGTTGCAAAAGCACCTACAATCAACATCATCACTATGAGACCAATAAGTTGCTTTCTAGACATTTAAACTCAACCGGTTTTATTAAAAATGATTTTATTTCAAATTTATTTCATAATATATAAAGATTTTATTCTAAACCTTTCTAATAGGAAATCTTATTCCACCCAAATAAAACAAAAAAATTCTAATTTTATATGAAATATCATTTTTTCAATTTTTTCATAACCATCGTATATCCTTGACGATATCCACTGCGATATCCATCTCTGTAAAGTTTTAGACATTCTTTTTCCTTAAATTCTTCTAAACAATCCTTCTTAGCAGCTTCATATCCCTCTTCATAAAGATCTTCAACTTGTGGGTGAGATAAAATCATTGTTAAGAATTGTTTATTTATAATTTCTTGGGATGTTTTATCTGATTTTACCGCATTTGAAGGTATATTATCTGATTTAACTACATCTGAAGGCATTTTATCTGATAAATATGGATCTTCAACGTTTTTAGGCTGGAATCCAACACCCATTTCCGCTTTCATCAAATCTGTGGAATCACTGATAGAAGCCACCTTCACCAAAGACTTATCACCTTCATAAGACTTACTGTTCGGGGTGGATTCATCATCAAAAATTCTATTATTAGTTCTACCAGGGAAAGGATCCCCTTCATCACCAGCTAAGTCTTTCTGTACTTTATCAACATCCTCTTCCTTAAGCAATACAGTCATATCCCTTTGAAGATCCTCTCTTCCATCAGATTCCTTTACTGTAAGGAAAAAATGCTGTGGATTGTAGTTAGGAGCCTCTAAAACGCATACGCTCTCATCAACATGCCAAATCATAAGACCACTAGCAGGTAAATTCTGTTCAAATCCCTTCTGTTGACGGTTTTCCAATAGAAAATACTCTTCACCATCAGAACCATCAACCTCTAGTTTGTAAATATCTTTATCAGAATCCATCACCGCTGATATTTCATAGGGATTAGGGATTTCTTTTAAAATCTTCGGTTTAATCCAGCCCAGATGCATCTTACACCAGGCGCAGGGATGGGCGGGTGTTCTACCATTGTCAATATGATCACCGATAGCCATTAAACACCAGCTTCCCACCACTGGAGAATAACCTTCCTTATATAGGTCTGGTAATCCCAGAAAATGCCCTACTTCATGACAGAAACAGCCTAGATCATCCGCAGGAAGTTCTGGTATCAAGCAATATCTTTTGGCATATATTCCTTCTTGTACTTCAATGGGTTCTGCTAATCTATCCTTGTGAGGTCGTATATAATTAATATTAAGTTTGGTATCTAATCCTTCACCAGCATATATCACTATCAGGATTTCAATTTCCCCATCCTTAGCAATTTTTGAAAAATCAAAACTACCACTATCTTTAGCCTGTAAAACAACTTCTGAAATCAGATTTTGAGCTTTTGGGAAATGTCCATCAATCTCATACTTATCAACGTAATCTGATAAGTTATTTGCTGCTGAAAACCATTCGTTGTTGACTTCTCCATTTATGTCAAGCTGATTCCAGGAGGCTTCTGAATAATAGTCCCTCATACTATGGTTAGAGCCTTTAGAAAAGAGTAAATCTTTAAAATAGTCGGGTTTAATGGAATGTTTTCTGTCTTTAAATTCTGTTAAAAGAACCAGAGCGTTTTTAGTGCCGACAACCGGGTCTATTTTTTTACAGGGACCCGTGGAAATGGGAGCAGCTTTTAAAGAACCATATTTAGTAATAATTTCCTGTTTACGATCTTCCATTCTCTGTTCCAGATTCTGCCAATTCTGCTGCAGTACATTATAAGTTTCCAGATCCAACCCACCCCTCGACTCGAATTCCGCTGGATCTACTCCTTTCTGGAGTAAATTTTTGGTTTGTATTATCTTTGCATATACTGAAGGACGAAGATGCCTTTCCTGAGAATTTTCACCATTATTTTTTAAAAACAATTCATAAACCCCCACTTCTAAATGATTTATAGTTATTTACATGTACTATAAATTATTTATTATTTCAATGCTTTTTTTGAATTAAATAAATATTTTTTTGGATGAAATGTAGTAATTACGTAATTAATATTCATAATATTAAGTATTAAAGAATAAAAACGAAAAATTTAATACTTTAAACTTTTAAATTAAATGTCAATTAAAAGGGGGATTTAGATGGAAGAAAAAAAATCTAGAAAAGAAGAATATCTGGAAGGATATGAAGATGCAAAGCAAGATTGTATCGATAAAATGAAAGATGAAAAGTGTGTGGAAAGTTATGTAGATGGATATAAAGCCGGTTATAGTGATGGTTATAAATCTGCTATGGAAGATATGAAAAATATGATGGGGCAAATAACACCAGAAACAAAGCAAAAATTGATGGAAGAAGGGGGAGCTCAGCCTCAATGGGGATGGCCTTGGTAATTAGTTTACCTTTTAAGGATTTATGATTAAAATAAATTAAATAGATTTGTATTTGTAATTGTAATGGAAAATATGTCAAAGTCTAGAGTGTATAATCTAAGAATCTTAAGAGAGAGCTAAAAATTAATCTAGTAATCATTGAATCAATTATTGCCCGGATTTACTTTTCATTACAAAATTATATTTCTTTATAAAACTTCATCATTTGTGTGAAATGAGGGGTAATTTAAATTTTAAAATCTAACAAATTTAAAATTTTTTTTATTATTACTTTATTTATATTACCATTATTCCTATCCTTAAATCTTGTTTCTGCTCAAGATAATACTAATAATAATACTAAAGTCTTATTTGATGAAACACGTCCAGATCTAGGAACATTATACACTATTTATAATATGGGAACGTACGGATCATCCAGTTTTGCAACTCTACTAGAACAAAATGGTTATAGTGTTTCCCGGTTAACAAACGGACCAATCACCCCTGAAAAACTGAATGGATATAATGTTTTAGTACTTATGGCCCCATATGGTAATTACACTGATGCTGAAGTTAATACAATTAAGGAATTTGTAAACAACGGTGGTGGACTATTTTTAGTTGGGACTAACTGGGGTGATGTAGATGGTAATCAGAGTTTTGCAATCAATAAAATTGCGGAAAGTTTTGGGGTAAATTTTGCAAATAATTCAATAGTTACTGATGACCAAAATAATATTTTTGCTCCTACTTTCGTGACTATCAACAATCTTACACCAAATCCCATAACCACAAACGTTTCTTCGTTTTATTATCTCCAGGGAACTTACATAGAAAATCCCGGACCATCTAATGTTGTTGCTTATACAAGCGCTAATGCATGGGGTGATCAAGGTTTTACCACCCCCCAAGGAACTACAGCAAGTAACAGTATCAAAGATCCTGATGAAACAGGTGGTCCTCTATCCGTAATTTCTGAAATGAATTATGGAAAAGGGAAAATAGTTTTCATGGGTGCTGCTGGATCTTTTATTAATGCAATGATTTATAGGAGCGATACCTGGAAATTAGAATTAAATACTGTAAATTGGCTGGCTAATCGCCCTGCGCCAACTAACTACCAACCTGCCGGGTTGATCTCCTTAAATTTATTAGGATACCAAATTGTGGGAATGATTCTATTATCTTTGATATTATTTTCAGGATTATTTATTAAAATTAGAAGGGATAAGAAATTAGGGGATCCGCAGACATTTAAAACCATTAAAAATTGGAAATTTAATGCTTTAATAGTAACCAATGCATTTTTTGGTGTTCTAGCTGGTATCCTGTTTATTCCAATCAATTTTTTCTTATATAATATTACATTATTCTCAGTTTACGATCCTAATTTAGGTTATACACTGATAATAACCGGAGCATTATTTTTGTTCTTTATAGGGGTGATATTATTCAACCTTATCGCCCGACAAAGGATGTTGGTGAAATATTCCTATTACACAATTGTCCTAATCCTCTTTTTTGCTGGTTTAACAGTTATTTTAGGGGACATATTTAGTTTCCCCTTAATGCAGATATTCACTTTTGGTAGTTTGATTCTTTTAATTCCCTTTGCCCTTAATATATGGATCCACAGAAATTATGGATCCAATCTGATTATTGAAGGTAAAGAATTTGATCGGCTGAAAAAATTATCAAGTAAATCGTTACCTTATGAGCTTCAACCATTTTTTACTGATTCAGCTTATATGGGAGAAGGTGGATTTGGACGAGTTTTCAAAGCCATTAATAAAAAAGGTGAACAAGTAGCTTTGAAAATACCAAAGAGTTTTGATAAAAGGTCTGAGAGAACATTTATCACTGAGGTGTCCAATTGGAGTCATTTAGATCATCCTAACATTGTAAAACTAATTGGATATAAAATTCTCCCTATTCCGTATATTGAAACAGAGTTCTGTGAAGGAAAGTTAGAGAAAGGTATGAAATCTCTCCAAGAGGCTGTATCAATAGTGTATGAAATTGCGAAAGGATTAGAATATGCACATAATAAAAACATCATTCATGGAGATGTAAAAATCTCTAATATTCTCATAAAAAATGGAGTTTACAAAATATCCGATTGGGGTTTAAGTAAACTAAAAATTGATGAATCAGTGACATTATCAGGTGCAACACCTTCTTATGCAGCTCCCGAGCAGATATCTCAAGAATTTGGTAAAGCTGATGAAAGAACCGATATTTATCAACTGGGTAATGTTTTTTATGAACTTTTAACGGGCAGATTACCATTTGAAGGTGATATATCACAGATTTACAGTTCCATACTCACCACTCAACCCATACAACCTGCAGAAATAAATTCCAACTCACAGCCTGTAAATGATATTATCATGAAATGTCTAAACAAAAATAAAAATAGCCGATATTCCTCTATGGGAGAATTGATTAAAGAATTAGAGAAATATAGACCTGCTGATAAAACATTAATGTTTAAAAACAGTTAATTAAAAAAGTCAATTAATAAGAACTAGGGGAACGGTCTGATTGGGAATGAACCTGAATAAAGGCGTAATTCTAGGAATTGCTGGTGCTATTACTGTTTTTATTTTTATTCTAATAATTATTTTATATATTGATTCAGATTTTGATCAACAATTAATTTATCAAGTGGATAGTGGAGTGCCTGCTGATAAATTGATCCCTCAAATTGATAAAGAAACTGAAGAACTACAGATGAATGCATTAAAAAGTTACGAATCTAATGTTATAAATAACAATCTGGGAGGAAATGCTAGTAATTATGATTATTATACACAAGTGTATCAAAATGAGAATAAAACTATTTCAGAATATGAAAATACTCAGAAAGAATTTGCTAATCGGGAGATAAGCAAAGAACAATTTGAACAGGATATTAAATCACCAAAAGAATTTATACAACTAATGAATTTAAATTGACAATTAATATTTAAAAATTAATACTTTACTAACATTTTTATTTTATGACCTGTTATGGAGATTTATTATGGAAATATTTATTGATGTGGGAGGAAAACCCGGCATAGAATGTGGTGGTTTCTGTGAGTTTTGTTTTTATAAAAAAGTGGATTTTAAAAAATTAGAATCACTCTCCATAGGATGTATAAATTGTCCACCCAACCAGATCGGATGTGATTATTGCCATAACACAGTTACAAGAGTAAAAAATGATTTTAAACCTCTTTCTCAAGTTTTAAATGACTTTAAAGAAAAATTTAATAAACATTTACGAGCAGGTTCGTTAAATTATAAAGAACTAAATGTTATCATAGGTGCGGGTGCTGACGTATTCAACTATCCACACTTATACGAACTTGTTTCAACATTAAAAGAGTATGAATTACGATTACATTTAGGTTATACTAGTGGAAAACCAATAGATAATGACCATATGGCCGAAAATCTTATTTCATTAGGAGTTGATGAAATAAGCTTTTCTGTGTTTTCAACAGATCCTGAAAAGAGAAGAAAGTGGATGAATGACAATACTCCTCAGAAGTCACTTGAAGGTTTAAAGATATTTTGTGAAAATATTGATGTTAACGCCTCTGTTGTAGTTATTCCCGGAGTAAATGACAAAGAAGAACTATTCCAAACCTGTGTCAACATGGAAGAATGGGGTTTAAAATCGTTCGTTTTAAGGAGATTCGCTAATTTTAAAAATCAGGGTTTAATATTGAACAACAAACCCATAATAGAAGGAGTAAATCCTCTATCGTATGAAGAGTTCCAAGAATTAGTGCGTGAAGTAGCTCGCGAATTCTCTTTCAAAGTTTTAGGATACCCCTTTTGTGACCCCCAAAATGATTTTCCCTTCGCGATCTCGAGAGTTAAAAATAGGGATTATCTGGAGAAATTACCGGATATTAAATCTGAAGCTACCATTATAACGAGTAAGTTAGCTGCACCTTATTTAGAGAGGATATTTGGGGTAATTGATGAATTTAATTTGGTTAATATTGTTAGTGTGGATAAAGATATTGCTGATTTGATTACTCATGAAGATTTGGAGTCTGTTAATCTAGGTAATGTCAAGAGAAACGTCATTATTCCGAGTGGAGCATTGGTTCATGATAAAAAGGCTGAAGAGATTTTAAATAAGGATGGTAAAGTTAGATTAGTTGTTAGAGGTCCTTATGTGTTAACAAATCCATATTACAGGGATGAATTTTATAAAGAAGAATTATTAAACTTTGAATTAAATTCTTTTACAGCTTTAATAGATAAAATCAATTCATTTTAAATTTAATTAAATTTTTTTTGTTTTTATGATCCTATTGGGGGTCTTTTTTTATTGTATTTATTTTACACTTGAACCAAAGCTTTTAAATAGTTGTTCTGCTTATTTTTAATTGATATGTGTATCTCACACACCTCACACCCTAGTATTATTATTTGTCTTTGAATTTAATTTATTACCCGTTTAAGTCTTTTTTATTATGGATTTCTGGTATTTAATGATCCATTTTTTTACACTGGAACCGAAACTTTTATATAATGGATTATACTATGTAAGAGATAGGTGTGTACTATACACACCTCACCCCCCCTAATATATTAATTGAAGATTTCAAACAAAAAACTAATAATTTTATGTTCGAAATCTTAAAAAAAGCGGCTTTCAGAGGGGACTTCACACGGTCCAACATCACACCTCCAAAAATTTGTTTACTCTGGAAGCTGAACCTTTTTTTTAATTTTATAAAAATAATAATTTTACAAACCTTAATGAAAAATTCTTTTAATAATAAAATTCTCATTTTAATGAACTTAAATTATTTATCTACATTATATGTCAAGTAGTATAAATAAATAAGGAAAATCAAAGCTGCTACACTAAATTCATTTTCTATTTATTATAAAATTTTTCAGATTATTTAACACATAATTATCAACCTCCTTATCAATATATTAAAAAAAATGTTTTCCTGGAAGAAAAATATTTTTGCTTAAAAAGAGTAAATATAATTTTTTATAAAAAAAGTTTGAAATAGTTTTTCCAACATAAATATAAATTAGGATAAATATGACTATTAAAATCAAAAGAGCATACCAGGATTCAAGTAAAAATGATGGCTTCAGAATCCTTGTGGATAGGTTATGGCCTCGTGGAGTAACTAAGGAAAAGGTAAAATTGGATTTATGGATGAAAGAAATCGCTCCATCCAATGATTTACGCAAATGGTTCAATCACGAGCCAAGAAAGTGGAATGAATTCCAAATTAAATATAATGAAGAATTAAAAGAAAAAAAAGAATTAATTACACAGCTAAAAGATATAGAAAATGAAAAGAAAATCATCACATTAGTTTACGCGGCTAAAGATGAAAAACATAACAATGCAGTAGTAATTAGGGATGCATTAAAAAAATTAGAATAATAATTATAGTATTTTTTTTTTAAATCAAAAAAAAATGTGGATGGAAATTATTATGAGTGGAAATCTTTATGATTATCTTAAAAAAGAACACATGGAAGTATTGGAACTCTTTCGTATAACATTGGATCAGAAAATTCAATCATACTATCCTGAGATTAAAGAAAAACTTTACAAACATATGGATAACGAGGAGAAATATTTATATCCATCATTAGAGGTATTTGATAAAATTACAATACTTGAAGGATATGAAGAACACGCAATAGCTAAGAGATTAATCAATGATTTAGATTTACGTGATCAATACGATGAGAAATGGGTTGCTAAAGCTAAAGTATTAAATGAAATCATCAAGCATCACATTAAAGAAGAAGAAACATATATCTTCAAAATCGCTGAAAAAATATTAAATAAAGATGATGAACTAAAAATCTTAAACCAAATACAATAAATAAACTTTTTTTCTTTTTTAATCAAATATTAATTACTTTAAAATACTGGAATTAAACCATTATTAATCCCTGTAATACACTCTCCACCATGAGAAGTGACTATGAAAGTGTTTTCAATTCCCACCATTCCAATATCACGAATACCCTTCTTAGGTTCCACAGCAAACACCATCCCCTCCTTTAATGGCTCGTTAAATCCTTCTGCAATTACAGGCAGTTCATCAATTAATAAACCAATCCCATGACCGAGGAAATTAACTCTTCGATTACCAAAACCCATGAAATTTCGAAGAAAATCCTTATCAAGATTTTCCATTATTATCCTATAAATATCTGAAGGAATAACACCAGGTTTTAACATAGCCGCAATTTCATTCTGAACAGCCACACATTCATAATGAATATCAATAGCATACTGGGGAAGGGAATGACCAAACATGTAAGTCATGGTTTTATCTGTATTATAACCTTCAACTCCACATCCCACATCAATAAAAACTAGATCACCATTTCTTAATTTCCGATCACGACTACCCAATAGAGGTACCGCTGGACTCAATCCATAATTCCCCCCAGGTCCGTTAAAATACGTGGGATAAATTGAACTTTCACCAAAACCCAATTGTCCCAGGACTATCTCCGTATCAAACATGCCAAAACGGGTTACTCCATCATGCCCCTCCTCCACCATAACCTGGAAAAGTTCTGCAACCAGACTTGCTTCACTCATTCCCACCTGTAACATTTCCTGAGCCAGATCTTCCAATACGTGCTGATGAATCTTACCCGCTTCTCTCATCAATGATAATTCATATTCACTTTTAACTGCCCTAACCTTGGCTATAACATTATCAACAGGTTTAAAATTCTTAAATGGAAAATATTTATGGAATCTATGATATAAAGCAAGTGGAATTACTTCAGTTTCCAAATATATTGTATCTGGAAGTTGATTTTGACTTTCCGCTGCATCATGGAAACTATTCATAGGTTTAATTACCCTGAATAATGATTCATCCAAAGCCCTTTCATAACTACGCCGCACCCAAAAAATAGGCTCATCATCATGGTTAATTATGATTATGCCCTCCTGCATCGTGCCAGTGAAATAATAAAGGTTAATTTTACTGAAAATAACCGCCATCTTCCATTCTGGATTCATATTATCCATTACTGTTTTAAATCGTTTCATACGATTATCCAATTCAGTTAAAGGAGTTTTTTTAATCATTTAAAACGGGCCTCATTTAATAAATTTTTTAACTAAATCTGTGAGTATATATTTAATTGAATATAACTAAATTATTTAACTCAAATAAAAAAAAATATTTTCATTAAAATATATTAATTTTATGGAAATTTTCTAAGTTAATTCCTTTTTAAGGAGGGATAGGTTTTTTATAAAAAAACATCATATGATTTAATATAAGAACATGATAATATGAATAAAAAGAATGTTTTAATTGAATCTTTTATATAAATTAAAGAATAATTTTGTATATTCTTGTATTAATTTGAAATATCCTTACATGGAGTTTATTTTAAATATTTTTACAGAAAATTAAAAAGTTTAATATATAATTAGAATTTTCTTATTTAGGAGTTGAAATAGTATGGCAAAAGTATCAGGAACTAACAAAAGAACTAGACAAAAGAAGAATTATGTTAAACCGGGAAGTAAGAGAGGACGAGGAGTTAAAAAATCAAAAGTTAAATAATGGGAAAGAACTTAAACTAAAATCTTTTTCCTTAAAAAAAAATAGTCAAAAAAAATGAATGATTAAAAAAAAAAAATATTTTTTTTTATACTTCACTTTCTAGGCATAAATTACTTTCGTTTATTGGAATTTTCCAAAGATATCCTACTTTTTTGGGTTTTATTTTTTTATTTTTCCCTTTCTTGTTTTCTAAGTTAGCTTCACTTCCATCCCATGTTTTCACGGTTTTGTTTAGATATTGTGCTATTTTTTCATTATATTTTCTCGTTCCAATGGTGTAGCTATCGCCTTCATTAAGAATATAGCTAATTCCATCACCATTTTCACCGATTATCTTTGAGATTTCTACAATTTTTTTGGAGAAGGTTATAGACATCATAGTTTTCTTATTACTCTTTTTTTTTAATAGATAATATATTAGATTTTCAATAAAGTATTATTATAAAATAAAAAATTAAATAACTAAATTTATAAATGAATATTAAATTTTCTCAACAAAAAAAACATATTTCAATAAGCATGTCCTATAATTTGTTGTTATAATTATTATAAATATTTCTTCATATAAAAAACCTTCGATATAAAAAACACTTATAAAATTCAATAATAATCATCCGTTCTAAAAAATAATAGAATATTTAATATATTTTGTAAAAAAACAATTTATACACTACAAATCTGTTAAATTAAAATAATTCAATAGAATTTATTTACTCGTTTTTTACATTACTTTATATGCTCTTAACATCAATACTAAATTAGACCATTATTTTGGTCATAAATTGGAAGTGATAAATTTGTTTGGAAATTACAGTAATGATAAGAAAAGTAATAGAGGCGGCAGTAATTCTCCTATTAATGAAGGAGAGGAATACGATGTTAAAATTGAAGACACTGGTAGAGATGGGGATGGAATCACACGTATAGAAGGTTTCGTTGTATTTGTCTCAGGTGCTAAAGTAGGCGATGAAGTTAAAATTAGAATTAATTCTACTAGAAGAAATTTTGCTTTTGCAGAA
>PMWA01000049.1 GCA_003166335.1 Methanobacterium sp.
GTATAGAAACACTTTCCCGTCTACAAGACGCTCCTTTACTCTTTCCATATCATTACATATCCTATAGTTGTAATAATATAGAAGGTGTTCGTAGCTTGAGGTAAAGTAATAAAAACATTTTCGTTTTAGAAGTAATAGCAAATAATATCTTTAAGTTCGAATTGACATAAATTTAGTGTATAAAAAATGAGACTTATGCTCAAATTCAAACCTGAAAAAAAGTCAGAATACGATTCAATAAATAAGTACACCATACAAGGCTTCATATATTCTTTACTCCGTGAAACAGCATTTTCAAACTATCATGAGATTAATGGTTTTAAATATTTTAGTTATTCTAACATTTTCCCGATTTCATCATTTCAAATAGGAAAACAGAAGAATTTAATAATATCATCCCCTAAAGAAGGCTTTATACGAGCTTTGGAACGTTCATTAAACAATAAAGATTATTTTTATCTTGGAAAACAACACATGGTACTAGATAAAGTTAGTCTATTCCAACCCAAATTGGAAAGAAGATTCATCACCAGCACACCCATCGTACTTTACGAAGAAAGCCATAAAAACCGTTATTATTCCCTTAAGAACACCAATGAATTTTCTTTCTTCCTAGAACGTCTTAAAGACAACGCCCTNNATATAACGCATATTATGATTTAAATTATTATTTTGAAGGGAATCTATTTGACCGATTTGAATTTGATCGGGAAGTGGCAGTTCGGGTTAAAAAACTTGATAAAATGTTTTTAGTCATAGGGACTTTATGGAAAAATCTGGAAAAATTCAACATGGACGATAAAAGATTTTATAAATTCATTATGGAAACAGGACTTGGAGAGAAGAATTCATTAGGATTTGGCATGGTTAATGCGGTGGGGTGATAAAACGGATCAAATTACTTTAAACTTTGAAAAAAGAGATTTCCTATATGATAATGGGCTTGTAAATATATTTATAGCTTTTGAACAAGATTCAAGATTTGAAAACATATCAGAAAATAAAGTACACTACAAGAACACTGATATTAAACTAAAAGACTTGAAAATGCAGATTACAGGGGATTATGAAGATATTAAAGAAATATATTTCATCTTGAGGAGCATTTACTATTCTAAAGTTTTTGAAGAAACTAGTAACTATAAGCCATACTACGATCCCGAAAACGATACAGTTATTATTGGGCCAGTTTTGAATGTTAAACCATTTTTACAGAGATCAGAGAGAACAAAAGATTTGTTACCTACTATAAAACTAGATTACAAAAAATTAAATGAATTAAAGAATGAAGAAGATATTTTAAAGGAAAATTACAATGGTAAAGTTGATAAATCTGTTTTAAGGGGCAAAAAGCCAATTAAAGAAAAGTTCTTACCTCCTGAAAAATTGGGAAACGCAAATATATATTCTAAACCTGAAGAGTTAGGAGACAATATCACTAAAAATATTCAGGAATTAATTTTTGGAGAGGAATGTATTTTTTGTAATTGCAATCTCACAAAATATGAAAATTCTGATGGGAAAAAGAAATCATTTGTAATTGCATCAAACAATTTGGTTTTTGACTTTGGAACAGGGGATCCTAAACCATCATTCCGGGATTCTAGGACCAAGAAAGACCTTTCTCTATGCTTCATGTGTGATTTAATTTACAGATATGGGTTAATGAGAAACTACTATGTAGATAATAACGTTTTTGTAATTTCACATCCTTCTTTAAGAATTTTAAGTGATTATAAATGTTCTTTTGATATACCAGATAAATTGGATGTGGAAGGCAATCGTCAAACAAACTTTTTGGAAAAGGGGGACTTTATAACTGCTGGCATGAATTCAAGGTTACTCCTATTGCTCTATAAAATTTATAATAAAGCAATTTCAGAAGACATATTCTTTTTGACGCCAATTTTTTATTTTGTAGTAACCGGTAATGGAATAGACGACCTTAAAGTCTACAATAAGACGTCTTACATAGCTGAAGTCTTCAATAAAACCAGCACAGTAAAATATGATTCAGGGAAGCCATTTTTACATGATTTGATGAACTACGCTTATTACAAAAATATCACTGCATTTGAACCAAAAAACATTCCTAGAGAGAAATTAGCACATGAAATACTTAATACAATGCCCATAGACTCCACATTGTTTGATCTTTCATATTATAATCTTTCTCTGGACAAATCGTCCTTACTTGATANNGATAACAATCCCAAAAGAGGGATGCCACTATACTCATTTTTAGAAAAATATTTGGAGGTAACTGAAATGATTGATTTAAAAGAACTTCATGAGAACTGTATGTTGGTAGGAGATAGAATAGGATATTTCGCGGCAAACACGAATAATAAGACATTACTTTATGAATTAAGGGAAATTGGCAATTTAGAAAACTTAACCAAATTTTTCAGAGATTTAGAATATACAATATTGAAGGAAGATGCAGGAGCTACTTGGAACTCAAAGCCAGAAGGTAAGGAGGAAAAATATTCAGATTTTATAAACAAACTCCTTCTGAATGTCCAAAATAATAAGGACGCAGCATTAGTAAGAAATTATTTGGGAATATATGCGGTTCAAAAATATATGTCAACTAAACATGCAAAAAACAAAAAAGGTGATTAAAATGCGAACTTTCGTGAATCTAGGCTATTTGACAAGAGTTAATATCGACAATCTTAATAGTAGTGAAAATCCAGGAAACTTAATTGTGTTAAAAAAGGTTCAGGATAGTAAAGGTGACTACTACGTTTATGTTTCTGGACAAGCACTTAGATATTACCTAAAAGAAACAATGAATCAGTTAGGAATGCCCCTTACCAAATTAAACAAGAGTGGGGAGTATAAAATCAATGCTGAAAGCAAAGATGATGATGATGAGAGATATAAAGAGATTCTGAAGAGCCACCCAGATTTGGATCTTTTAGGGTTCATGGAGGCAAAGGGTGGTTCAGGTAAAATGGCTCTTCGAAGATGGTCTCCTGTCAAAGTATCACCCATGATCAGCATTTATCCATGGAAAGGCGAAAGTGATATGTTAACCCGTAAAAAAGAAGGACAAGAAGGTGGAGACCTTGTGAAAATCGAAATAAATACTTTTAACTTCATGCGGGGAACTATCATTCTAGATGCAAATATAATCGGCGCAAGAGGTGATGAGCTAAGTTATGATATCGAGGACGTCTTAGATGAAGAAGAGAAAGCTAAAAGAATAAATTTCCTAGTAGAATCCGTGAAGAATCTGGATGGAGGGGCTAAAAAAGCAAGACTACTGGATGATTTAACCCCTAAATTTGTAGTAATATCCAAACAGAAGGCAGGCACACCCATATTCCTCAATGGTCTTGATGTTGATACTGATGGTAACATAAAAATCGATCTATTAAATGAAATCTTAGAAGAATTCGAAGGAATAATTGAAGATTACTGTATTGGTATTAGATCCGGAATATTCGAAAATGAAGATGTGATAAAAACAGAATTTGGTGATAAAGCTATTTCTGTAAACCAAGCACTTGACAAAATAAAAGAATGGTCTAAATAAGGGGCAGAAAAAATGAAGGTAGTTAGATTTACCTTAGAGGGATCTATGAATTCTTTCAGGATCCCCCAAACTTCAGCTTATCAGCTTACTTATCTAGTGCCTACTAAAACCCAAATAACGGGTATGTTAACAAGTATCATGGGCAAAGGCGAAAATGATTACTACAAACTTTTAAGGAAAATAAATATTGGAATAATACCAAAACAAGTGGATTCGCTATTTACAGATGATTGGACATTTAGAAAATGGAAGACTGCAGGTTCTGGAAGGGACATATTACGACGCGAAAAGCTTTACAAGACTATTTACATAGTTTATGTGTCTGCTGAAAATGTTATAATGGATGAAATTGTGGATTCACTTAAAAATCCACAAAGAATCCCCAGTCTAGGCCAAGATGATGAACTCGTCCTAATCAAAGACGTAAAAGAGATTTCGATGGAAAAAGATGAAAAAAACATAGTACATAGTGTATTCCAATTTGAAGAAGGGATGATCTTCAAACCAAATTTTAATAAAATGCCTGGAATGCAGATTTTTCCACCTAGAGTTGTTACAATCAATCTGCAATTTGACAATAACAATATTCCAAGAACACCAATGAATTTCGTTCAAATTGTTGAATTTGTGGGCATGTATTGTGAATTAGATTCAAAAAAGACACTTTATGTAGATCAGGAAAAGCATTTTAATGTGGATATGATATGATCTCCTTGAAGGATTATGTAAAATTGAATGGTGATAAATTTAGAGATTTATCAGAAAACCATCAAGAAAGCATAGAATTCTTCCATTTCAATGTTTTAGCAAAGATAAGAACCACTGAAACATTGGATTCTTTCACATTACAATCGCACACTGAAGGGGCTTTGGAAGAACTAAAAGAGTACATGGATGAAAATAACCAAGTGATACACAATATTTCCAAGAGAAATAATGTCAAAGAAGATATTCTTAGAGATATCTTGTTTTTTTCAGTTTTCTTCCATGATATGGGGAAAGGGACCGTAGAATTCTATGATGATAAAATTAAGGGCATTGGAAAGTCATACCATCCTCTTTACTCCATTTATTTTTTAATTAATCTATTGGAACTCCTTAAAATTGATAACATTGACTACGTAACTTTGGCAGTATTAAGCCATCATACAGTCCTCCACACCGATTTATATGGAAGCGAGAATTTCAAAGAGCTTTCTAAACCAGAATTTTTTAAGGAAACACTTATTTTTGCCGAAAAATATCCATTTTATTACGAAAAGTTCTTCAAGAAGAAATGTACTTACAATTTGAACTTTAGTATTCCTGATAAACCTCCTTATAGACTATTAAGAGAGAATATGGGTTGGGAAGTTAAAGATGGACTTATCGATCATCTCAACAAAATCTTAAATATCGCGTCAATTAATGAAAAACAGAAAATCAAAGAAATTTATGGATTTGTAACAGGCAACTTAATTAGGGCTGATTGGCTTTCCAGTGGTTCATATAACCTTGATTTTCCTGAAATCAGCAAAACTGAATTTATAGAAAAACTAAAAGAAAGAGCTAAAGAAAAAGAGATAATTTTTAAGGGTCTGAAAACATTCCAAAAAAATGCTTGCCAATATGAAGATAATCTGTTAATTAGAATTCCAACGGGTGAAGGTAAGACAGAGGCAGCTTTATTATGGTGCCTTAATAATCTGAAAAACAAGCAAACGAAGATCATATACACTATGCCCACACAGGTTACAAGCAACGCCATGTACCAGCGACTGAAAGATTATTTTGGTAATAATGTAGGAATAGTACACGGTGCAGCCTCACTTATACTGGCAAAAGAACATCCTGATGATGAATGGCAAAGGATAAAAGAAAAGATTTTAGGCAGAACTTTTTCAAAACCAATAACAGTATCTACATTAGATTCATTTATTTTAACCTTTTTCAACGTCCATAAATGGCCTTTGTCTCAACTTAACCTTGAAAATTGTTTGTTGATTGTTGATGAAATTCATTCTTATGATTGGCAGATGTTGGGAGCTTTAAGAAGGACTTTAAAAGAATTACAAATTAGAGGATGTAAAGTAGTGGTTATGAGTGCGACTTTTCCTGAGATATTGGAGAATGAAATGATTGCCGATATGAACTACCAAAATCTAACTCAAGAAGATCTATTCAATCATAAGCCCATTCTTCTAAGAAAAGAGCATTTAAATATATCTAACAAGATACCTGAGATTTTAAAATATTTTAAACAGAAGAAGAAAATTCTAGTTGTTACCAATACAATTGAAAAGTCCAAAGAACTCTATAATCTTCTCAAAAGAACTGAAAAATTTACAACCTTTGATAAATTCTATGAAAAATCTGATTTGGTACTTTATCATTCCCAATTTATTAAGAAGGACAGAAACAGCAAAGAATTGGAAATAGATACTAAAGAAAAATGGAAAAATAAAGGTTTAGTCCTAATTGCTACTCAGGTTGTAGAAATTTCTTTGGATATAGATTTTAACATTTTGTTCACTGAATTGGCCCCTGTTGATTCTTTAATACAGCGTTTTGGTAGAATAAATAGGAGAAAACTTATAAATCCCGGTAAGGTTTTTATTCAAACAGCTATTGATTGCAAAACTGACAGTGGGAAATGGTCGTATCCTTATAGAAAAGAGATAATTGAGGAATCTAAAGCTATTTTAAAGGATGGGAATCCTTCTTTAGGGGAGCTGGTAGAATGGGTAGAGAAACTCTACGAAAACATCCTTAAAAATCATCAGATTCGCTTTGAGTTCGACAATAAATTTGGAAATGGGTTCAAAAAGTTTGATCAAATTATAGAAAGAGGTCCTTATACACTTCGATTTTCAACTGATAATACTGAGGAAATTAGTAAGATTTTGCAATTGAGAGATATAGATGAGCGCTTTGAGAAAATAAATGTTATACCAAAAATTATTGCTGAGAAATTTGATGAATTCGAAAAATATGAAAATACAGTAGGTATTTACAGATGGTTATTCCTGAAACTGCAAAAAGAAGGAAAAATACAGTCTGAAGAGAGACTTTTCCTGGCATTTCTTGATTATAACTATGAATATGGGCTTAAAATACTTAAAACAGATTCTTCAAATCAGTTAATAATTTAATCATAAGATTATGGTGGACAAATGAGAGTCACAGGAGTAATGGTTCAATATTATATCGCCTGCAAACGTGAACTTTGGTTTTTTGCTAATCAAATCAATATGAATTATAATAATGATGATATTAATATTGGAAGGCTCATACATGAGAAAAGTTTCTCCAGGGAAAAGAAGAATATTAATTTGGGTGATATTGTTTTTGATTTCGTTAAAACCGGTGATAAGGATGTTATTTTTGAAATTAAAAAGTCCAGCAAGTTGGGAGAACCTGTCAGGTATCAGCTCTATTATTATTTATGGAATGCTAAGAAAATGGGAAAAGTGATGGATGGCATGTTGGTTTATCCGGAAGAAAGAAAGAGAGAAAAAATAGTTTTAACTCAAGAAAAAGAAGAAGAAATGGAAAAAATAATTCTGGACATTCAAAACTTAGTTTCTCAAACTCTGCCACCGCCAGTTGTAATTAAACCTTATTGTAGGAGGTGTACTTATTATGAAATGTGCATGGTTTAGGTGTCTAAAATGAAGGATCCACTCTATATTACATCACATGGAATATTACAAAGAAAGGGAAATACCCTATATTTTGTGAATCAAGATGGTAAAAAAGCCTTACCTATAAACCGGATTAATGAGATAAATTGTTATGGCAAAGTTTCCCTTAAATCAGGTGCTTCTTCTCTTCTGATGAAAGAGGGGATTCCTGTGAACTTTTTCAACATGTATGGTTACTATGAAGGTTCTCTTTATCCTAGAATGCAGCTTAATTCCGGTCTGGTGGTTGTACAACAGTCTGAACATTACAGTAATCCTGAAAAACGTGCTGTAATCGCCAAAGAAATAGTGGAAGGAATCAAGAACAACATTCTTAAAACACTGCGTTATTATCTCAAAAAGGGGAAGAATGTTGAAAAATATATCCAAGACATTGAAAAAGAAGAGATTGAAGGAGATGTAGCTCAGATCATGAGTAACGAAGGCAGAATTTGGCACAACTATTATCAAAGCTTTAATCAAATACTTAAACACTTCGAGATGGATAAAAGGGAGATAAGACCTCCAACAACAGAGATTAATGCATTAATATCTTTTGGAAATTCTCTTCTCTATGTTAGCGCACTTTCTGAGATTTATCACACTTATCTACACCCATCAGTTAGTTTCTTACACGAACCTGCTGAAAGACGTTTCTCCCTTGCATTAGATATTGCAGATATATTCAAACCAGTTATAGTTGAGAGAGTCATCTTCAAGCTGATAAACAATAATATGCTTACAAAAAAAGATTTTGATCATGATGTGGGCGTTTTACTTAACGATAAAGGGAAAAAAGTATTTCTGAAGGAGTATCAGGCTAAATTAGAAACCACCATTAAACATCCTGATACCAAAAGGAAAGTTTCATATAAATATTTGATGAGATTAGAATGTTACAAATTAATCAAGCATGTACTTGGAGATAAGGATTATAGAAGTTTCAGGATGTGGTGGTAGGTGTATCTTTTGATAGTCTATGATGTGGATGTTGAAAGAGTGAATAAAGTTCATAAATTCCTGAAACTTTTTCTACATTGGAGACAGAATTCTGTTTTTGAAGGTGAAGTTTCCATATCCCAATTTAAAAAAATAAAATCCGGGATTAAAGAGATAGTCAACAAAGATAAAGATTCTATTTTAATTTATAACCTCAAAGACCGTAAAAATTTTAAACTAGAAGTTATTGGTATAGAAAAAAATCCCATTGAATTCATTCTCTAGTCTGCCTTTATAAGCAGGATACATTATTATGGGCGGACAAATATACCCCCTATGTCGGAGAATATAGCGCAGTTTTCTGGCAAAATAAACCAAAAATCAGCGCAGCTTTAAAATAGACTCAATAGTATGGAAATTTGGGTGGTATGAGTGTTGGTACGGGTCAAGACCCTGCTTTAAAATAGACTCAATAGTATGGAAATATAGATGTACGGTTTGTGGTACAGAAGATTGTTTAGAGCTTTAAAATAGACTCAATAG
>PMWA01000006.1 GCA_003166335.1 Methanobacterium sp.
TGTTAATAAAGATGCTAAAACCCGATTGTCAAGAATTCCTTATAGCAAACATCAATACTCCCTTTTATCTGTAGTACCATTCAGCATTGAGGATAGTTATGACACTATAATGGAGAAAGCTCTTAACCCGATTATAGGGCCGTTCATAAGGGAGAAGCATCTTAGCAGCTTTGGAAGTTATCTGATTGAGTTAGATAATATATTAAAGGATAATGAGAAGATTGAGAATGAAATTAAAGAATCTAAAAGGCTAGTAAATCCAATAAAGCCATCAGGATGCAAAATTTCAGACCATCGAGAATGGTTTAAACAGATTTTTAGGGGACCATCTAAGGAATATGAACATTATGACATGTATAATTGCCCTTTCAATGACCATGAAGACCATAAACCGAGTTTCATGGTCCATAAAACTGGTTATAAATGCAAGGGATGTGGAAGAAGAGGGAATTACTGGCAATTTTTAAAGGATTATTATGGATGGAGTGATGATCAGGTTAAAACTCACTTAAAAAATAAGGTGCTGATAACCTGCAGATAACATGCAATTAACCTTATTAGAATCTGGTTTAAGACGTAACCAATGGAAATTTAAAGGGTTAAGCTTTACTTAAAGAAATTAGCCCCCCGGGGCCTATCAATTGAATGAATTAAGAATGAATGGAGGATGAATTAAAAAATGAAAACTAAAGAGAATACCCATGAAATAAATGAATCTACAAATGATTTAAAGGTTATGTCATATGATAATCGACAATCTATTTTAATTAAATTAGATGAAGTTATCGAATTTTTACATAAAAAGTCACTACATGGGAGAATTACCAAACCAGAAACCGATAAAATAAGGATTGCATGGTTTAAAGCCTTGGCTTATACTTGCAGCATATATTCACAAATTAAGCGTGATGTGGATTTAGATGAACTTAAAGAAGAAGTTGAAGAGATTAAAAGTTTATTAGCTAATAGGGGGGATTAATATCTCTGTTAATACTATTAAAAATGAATTAAAAAAGACAGTAGATGATTTTTCAGTAGAGGACCTGGCTAGAATATATTATGAACGTCGAAAGAGAGCTTTAAAATATATAGAGCGTGGAGAGTTTGAAAAGGCCCATAAAGAGATACTTAAAGGGGATAAATTCAGACTTGAAAACATAGGGAAGGATTCTTATACTGTGAAAGGAGCTACCTTCGTGGAGGCCCACAGGGAGTATTTAGATTATTGTATGGTCTATGAACAATTCAAATATTTCAGGGCTTTGCTTATGGCTCAAGGTGAGAAAGTATATGGTATAGTTAATGTCCTGATTGAGATAAAACGAATTAAAAAGTTTCTGGAGGAATCAGGCAATATAGAAAAGATTACAGATTTCTTAGATACTGAATACGATAAATACAATAAAATAATGTCATGTGATGTTGAAGAATGGGCTGCAATGCAAGATGATCTGATAGAAAATGAACATTTTAAGGAATATAATCATTTTATAGATGTCGATCCCATAGGCTATCAACCCGAAGACCTGGAACCTGAAAGATTCAACAAGATAGCATGCGAAGTACTGAAAAGACAGGGTAAACAGAATCAAACCAAAATAGACAAATTAAAGGAATCAATTTTTAGATTAAGAGAATAATTATATTACCTTATTTTTTTTAGATGTTGGGTTAACCAAAATTAGAAAATAATTATATTATAATATATTAATTATTTTTTTATAAAATAAGTAATGCTAAGCAAAGCATAGTTAAACAAATAATTATGATATAAAATTCCAGATGTTTATTCCTATAATGAGGCACTCAAAAAAAATTAGTGAAAATAGATAGATATAAATTCTATTTTCACATAGTGGCTTTAGTTTAACTATTTATATTTACTGTAGAATTATATATCAAGTCATCACTTGTAGCTCCGACTGAATTGTAAATTTCGACAACCACTTTGGTAGGTGTTCCTTTTTGATATAAATCACTGCTTGCTCCCACATCATATACTTGTCCAGATTTAGCATCATTGACGTTCCAAGCCAAGGGGTCCGTATAAATTATTGCACCACTGGAGTCATACCATGTTAAATGCATTTCAAGATAGTCGAAATCCTGATTTGGCGTGATAGTAGTATTTAAATTGTAATCTCCTAAATCATCAGGACCAGAAACACTTACATTTCCTACTGTTAATTGTGAACTATTGTTTGTGGTACTTGTACAACCGCTTATCGCTACAACAGCTGCTATAACTAAAACACCCAACAATAACCCCATTTTCTTCATATTATTATCCCCCTTTTAATTATTTCCTTAAAATATTTCTATAAAGAGAATACTCTAAGTATAATTAATACGATATATTGGTAATAACCCATAGCGCTTATTATAAGAATTCACCCCATAAAAACGGGATTTTAATACTAAAACGTTGCCTAGTATTCCAACAATCGAAAATAATCTTGCAATTACACCTAAACCGATTGCACGTGGAATGAATATGCATCCAAAAAATACTTATATTCATACCTAAAGTACCCCTAATTATCGTTAATTAATACTTAAAGATATCATTTGTGATAGTAACCAAATAGAAAACTTTTTAAATAAAACTGCATTTGGTGAAAGATATAAATTCATAAAATATGATGTCAAATTCATAAATTCTTTAAAACTTGTTTATATAGGCCACGTTACATATAAGTTCCAATACTAAGACTTAACACGTCTCTTAGACCTTCTGCCAAACCTAAAATCAATATAGCCAATTTGAGCATGTTTTTTATAGTTCTATCTTCAATATAAGTATCAATGATGTAGAGAGAGAATAATATTACAGTTATCTTGAGTGGATACATCACTAGTGCGGTGCCGATCAGACTATTTAGAGCATTGGGTAGTACGTGCTGTTCAGTATATCCATAAAAAGTAACTGCGATAAATGTTGCACTTGCATCAAACAATTGTGCCATTAACACGCTTAAATTAAATTTATCTCTAATCAAACTCCATTTATTTCTTAATATTATGAAAGGTGATGAAGCTAATAACCAAGCACCTAAGACTTCAAAGAAAGCAATGAAATTCAGTTGAGGTATATTCAAAATATTAGGTAGGCACAATAAAGCTCCAATAATGAACATTGTATATCTATAGTCAAAAGTGGTCCTTCTTTCAATATAAACAGATAATAAGAGTGCTATAATAGTTATAAATCCAGTTAAAAAATAGATACCCGGAGTTATTAATATATAGTTTAAAGGGTAAATTCCATTATCTACCAAGGCTCTAACAGTGGATCCAAAGAGAATGAATGGTATAATAGGAATTAACAAGTCTTTAGGGTCCTTTTTCAAGAATTGAAATAATTTTATGATTAGTATGACGACAATGCCCAGAATAATCCCGAAAACTAATGTGTTAAAAATATTATAACCGGGATGTAAGTAGATAAGGTATTCTCCAACAAATTGAGATAATTGCGACAATATATCAAACGAATAAAATAGCATACGAGAACTAATTTGAACTTTTAAACCTTATAAATATTTATAAAAAAATTATCAGGTTGTTAAGATTAGAAAAATCATTTAGAGTTTCAAAGTAACTTACTGAACTATTTTGTTTACTTGCTGAGGATTTAAATGGAATTACAAAAGAGATTCTGGGAAATTGATTTCTTAAGAGGTTTAGCAATAATAATGATGGTTTCCTATCATTTTATCTTTGATCTGAACTTCTTTGGTATATACTCTTTAAATATATTTTCAGGTTTTCTCTGGTTTTTCCCACGTATTGTCGCTTCTATCTTTATATTTTTAGTTGGAATATCACTTTATTTGAGTTATACACGGGCGGAAATGTCTGGAAAATTTGTACAAGAAAGAAATTTTTTTTACAAGTACCTAAAGAGAGGGGTGTGGATATTTTCGTTGGGTCTTTTAATCACTCTAACCACTTGGATTTTTGTTAGAGCAGATTTAATTATTTTTGGGATTTTACAATTCATAGGATTAGCTATTATCCTGCAATACCCTTTTTTAAGATTCAATTGGAGATATAAATATCTTAATCTAGTTTTAGGATTAATATTCATTAGCGCAGGATTATATTTATCTTTATTTACTTTTAATTTCAATGAATTCATGTGGTTGGGATTCATACCCCAAAATCTACAAACATTAGATTATTTCCCATTACTCCCCTGGTTAGGTGTAATGTCACTAGGAATATTTATGGGAGGATTCTTCTATCAGAATTATAATCGTACTTTCAAAATTCCGGATATGTCTCAATTTTCTCTAGTTAGACTGTTCAATTTTCTAGGTAAACATTCTCTTTTAATTTATGTAATTCATCAACCTATCATAATATTATTTTTATATTTTTCGGGATTTCTCAACAGCTCATTCCTTTAAATTTATTAAATAATTTTTTTAATGATTTAAACTATAATAAATTATATAACGAGTATTATAAACTTTAAATTCAATTATAATTCATTTTAGACAAAATTTAATTTTTTATCATTGTATAGAGTATTTATTGGATGCAGAACTTATATATAAACTTTTTTATTTTTAATGAATAACAAGTATTATCTATTTAATTATAGTTACATAATTTTAGGGGATTTATTTATGAACGAATGTCCTGAATGTGGGAAAGAAAATAAAGCAGATTCTAAATTTTGTGATAATTGTGGTGCACCTTTAAACAAGTCTCCATCTCAGACTAAAGAAAGTGTAGTAAAAATATCCAGAACAATCGAAATGGTATTAGGAATTTTAGGTGGGGTATTCGGTTTAATTGGAGGAGTATTTGCTCTGGTATTCGCAGCTTTTGCTCCTTCAGTTGGTGGTTTAGGACTTAGTGCAGTATTAGCATCGATAGTAGGCATAGTAGGTGCGGTTTATGTTGGTCAAAATCCAAAAATTGGAGGAATTATCCTCATAATCAGTGCAATCTGGTTATTAATAAGCATCTCAGTATTCGGAGTCTTAGGGGCAGTATTATTAGGCATAGCTGGTTTAATAGCATTAATAAGGAAATAAATAAGATTCAGTAAAGGCTTCAAGTCCTTATAAATATATAATAACACATTAAATGTGAATAGGTAAAGAAAAACCTTAAATGCGAAAATAGACTTCACTAATTCCATTTACATAAATTAATTTTTTTCAATTTTTTTGGAAAATAAATTAACCGAATTTGAGATTAAATTTCAACGAATGAATAAGACTTCAGTAACAGATACTTTATTTTTCAGATTAATAATTTTAGAGGGAATAAAATTAATGGTTTTTTGGGATCAAGAAGGTGGTGCAGAATTCCCTTTTGATAAGGAAGACGTATTTGAAACTTTAGTTGAAGTCATAAAAAATATTGATGAAATGAAAGTTGACAAAGTCGACATTTTAAGTGGCAAAATTATTGCGAAAAATGGAATTACTTTGACTTATAGGGGAGAAGATATACCCATTTATGTTAAGGAAGTATCACCCGGAATTACTAGAGTTAATGTCATCTCTACACCTAAAAATGGCGTTCTTATGGGTGAAAAATTCGATTTGGATAAAAATAGAAAGAAGATCGAGAAGATATTCGATGAAACCTCAAAAATTCTTAACCAAAAAAATTTAAAACACTCAAAGTCTCATAAACACGACCAACCACCATTAGCTACTGTAAAGTGTCCATATTGTGGTAGATATAATATAAAAGAAGCTAAGTTCTG
>PMWA01000013.1 GCA_003166335.1 Methanobacterium sp.
TGATAATCTGTAGTGATAAACTAAATACCCAAATTTAAATCATCCCTTCGGTTGCATAAATCATGCAAAAAAAATATTTAATATTATTAGCATTGATTATTGCATTATCCAGTTTAGCCATTCTAGAATACTCTCAAGGAACAGTAAGCAGCTTAATACTTGACCAAATGAAATATAATTACGGCTCACAAGTCTTGATACCTCCCGATCAACCTAATGGAACATATCTTGGAGGTTACTATAAAATCAATGGAACCGGACCTAACTTCAAAATGATCCTGAACCTCACCGGCGCAGAAAACTCCGAAAGCCCCCTAGATTACACGAGTGGCGGGTTACATATAACAGGAAATATCAACACCATAAAAGTAACACCCGGAACAATAACGGCATTTTTACAAAACAATTTTAAACAGGCCATGTTCAACACCATCTTCAGTGGTAACATGACCATGACCTGCGGAGCCTGGACTGGAACCTCAAAATTCCAAAACAACGGCAAAAACTTCACAGGAACCTTCCAAATACCAGGACCATTAACCTACTGGGAAGGAAAATACACTCTCATCCCCAGCCAAAATAACATACTATTGTCAGCAAATTACCTCTATCATCCGGAAAGTGCACCCCAAAACATTCATTATATCCATGAAGAATACTATCTGTAAATAATGATAATAGAATTCCGAATTATACTACCAAAAGAATTTAAAATTGATGTTTAAATTAAAAATATTGAATAACTATAAACAACATTTCAATATCAGTTAAACAGAACTCAATATCATTCTAAAAGAGGAATCCTGAAATGAAGCATAAAAAAGAGCAACAAGATTTTAACATACGTAAAGAAGATAAATTAATGCTCTTATGCAGCAGAACCAGGATAAATGATGAAATTAAATCTCAAATTATATCATTAATTCAGCAAGAGATGGATTGGGATTATTTACTACAAAAATCATCCGAACACAAATTAACACCCCTTCTATACTGGCAACTCAATAAAGTATGTCACGATTCTGTTCCTAAAGACGTAATGGAACATTTAAAAACTTTTTTCCTTGAAAACGCTCAAAAAAATTTATTATATATGGGGGAGCTTTTTAAGATTCTAGATTTCTTTGAGTCTCAGGGAATAACCGCAATTCCATATAAAGGCCCCATTTTAGCTATTCAAGCTTATGGAAATCTTGCATTGCGAGAATTTGATGACCTTGATATTTTCATTTATAAAAAAGATTTTCCAAAAACAAAAGAATTACTTATCTCTAAAGATTATGAACCACAATTTCTACTAAGAAATGCTCATGAGAAAAAATACATTGAATCACAACGTGAATATAAGTTCATCAATCATAACAATAACATTAATCTTGAAATACATTGGAATTTCACTGGACTATCATTCAACGGTGACTGGGATCACTTTGAAAATCTTGAACAAATTCAATCAAATAAGATCCAGAATAAAGATCTTTACAGTATTCCATCAGAAGAAATGCTACTAATTTTATGTTTACATGCTTCTGGACATCTCTGGCAACGTATATCCTGGATATGTGACATAAATGAATTCATTAATTCCCACCAAAATATGGATTGGCAATATTTAATGAAAACTGCGGATAACTTGAGGGTCAAACGAATTCTAATTACTAATCTTCTCTTAGCAGTTGATATTCTTGACTTAGAAATTCCAGGTTACAATATTGATAATTTAGAATCAGACGAATTCTGTAAAAATTTATCCTTTACAATTAAAAATAATCTTTTAAAAACTAAAAAATCCAATGGAATTTATAGCAAGGCAGTCTTACGTTTAAAACTCAGGGAATATAAAACAGATAAAATTAAAGATCTTCTCAGATTAATGTTCAAGCCAACCACTAATGAATGGAAAACACACATTTTACCATCCTATTTATATCCTTTATATTATCCATTAAGGTCAATAAATCTGCTGAAAAATAAATATTAAATTAAAAAAAAACTAAATTATCCCAAAAAATCACAAATATTTCTTGAATTACATTATTCTTTGTGACAATGGTAACTATCAAAGTTAAATGGATGTGAATTTACTCCTAACTATAAAGTACTATAATATTGATTTTCTTAATGAACAAAGGCTTCTAATATACTGATTTGGGGGAATAAAGAATCCAAACACAAAGAATACTCGTAACCGGTGGAGCAGGATTCATAGGAACCAACCTCGTAAACGAATTACGCAGTAGAGGACACGAAGTAACAGCATTAGACCTTCATAATACTGAACTTGATAATTACATAAGGGCCGATGTAAAAAATTACAGGCAAATTGAAAGAATCTTTACAGATGATAAATTTGATTATGTTTACCATCTAGCCGCTGAATACGGACGATGGAACGGTGAAGCCCACTATGAAAACCTCTGGCAAACCAATATCATAGGAACCAAACATATAATACGCTTACAGGAAAAATTAGGTTTCAGAATGATATTCTTCTCCTCCGCAGAAGTCTACGGAGACTACAATGGCGTGATGACTGAGGATGTAATGGAAAAAAACCCAATAAAAGATACCTACCAAATGAACGATTACGCTATAACTAAATGGGCGGGGGAGCTCATGTGCATGAATTCAGCCACCATGCACTATACAGAAACAGTAAGAGTAAGACCAGTAAACTGTTACGGCCCACACGAACATTACAATCCCTACCGAGGATTCATCCCCCTATTCATTTACCATTCCCTTCATAATAAGCCTTACACAGTATACAAAGGACATAAAAGAATAATAGATTACGTTGAAGACACTGTAAAGACCTTTGCAAATATCACAGACAATTTCATCCCCGGAGAAGTATACAACATTGGAGGAAAACAAGAATGGGAACGTGATATTAAAGAATACTCTGACCTAGTTTTAGACGCTGTAGGCAGAAATGATTCATTAGTAACCTACCATGAAGCAGAACCATTCACCACTAAAATAAAAACCATAGATTTCTCTAAAGCAATAAAAGATTTAAATCATCATCCTAAAATATCCCCTGAAGAGGGAATAAAAAAGACCGTGGATTGGATGAAATGGTATTACCGGATGGAGAATTAAAATGGATTATTCAGCTTATGAAGATAAAACAATTCTAATAACCGGCGGAGCAGGTTGCATTGGCAGTAACCTATCCAAAAAACTATCAGAATATGCAGGGAAAATAATCATACTAGATAACCTAGACTCCGCCTATCAATGGAATATACCTAAAGCAGAGAATATAACTTTTATTTACGGTGACATACTGGACGATGAAATACTAAAAAGAGTTTTCAAAGAAAAACCAGAATATATATTCCACTTAGCAGCCCATTTCGCCAACCAGAACTCAGTTGACAATCCTAGATTAGATTTAATGGTAAATGGGGTGGGTATTCTAAAGGTTTTACAGTACGCTCACCTGATTGGTGTGGAACGTTTCATTTATTCATCATCAGGTTGCGGGGTTTATGGATTAGATTCTAAAATGCCATTTGAAGAACATGACATTTCAATAAATCTTCACACACCATACCAAGTCACTAAATTACTTGGAGAATTATACACAAATTATTTTCATAATTTATATGATTTACCCATTGTAAATGCTCGTTTCTTCAATGTATTCGGCCCGGGAGAAGTGCCCGGGAAATACCGTAATGTCATACCCAACTTTTTCTACTGGTCTATGAATGGACAAACTCTCCCCATCACAGGGAATGGTACTGAAACTCGTGACTGGACCTATGTAGAGGATATTATTGATGGACTTCTTGCTATGGGATTAGTTAAAGAAGCAATAGGAGAAGCCATAAATTTAGGATCTGGTGAAGAAACCAGAGTCATAGACATGGCAAACATGATCAACGAATTAACCGAAAATAAAGAAGACATAACATATACATCTAGAAGAGACTGGGATGTTAAAACATGTTTATTATCATCAATTCAAAAAGCTAACGAAATCTTGGATTACAAACCCCAAACAAAATTTAATGACGGTTTAAAAAAGACCCATGAATGGTTTGTAACAAACTGGAGTAATATAAAAAAAAGTGCAGAATTCGATTTATAGATAACAAGATTAAATATTAAATCGTGTAAAAAGGGAAGATTCCCATGAAAATATTAGTTGTTCAAGAATCAGACTGGATAAAAAGAAATCCACACCAGCAACACCATCTCATGGAACGATTATCCATGAAAGGCCACACTGTCAAAGTGATCGACTATCCCATTGACTGGGAGAAAGATGAAGGAATCTATCAAAAGAGAGAAGTGGTGAACGATTATTACAAAATCCATCCTCACGGCACAGTACAAGTAATAAGCCCCAGCCTCCTCAAAATACCATTATTAAATTATTTATCAGCTCTATTCTCCCAAAGACACGAAATAAATCACCAAATAAAAGACTTT
>PMWA01000062.1 GCA_003166335.1 Methanobacterium sp.
GCTTTACTTCTCCCACCAGCGGCGGCTGTTTTCGCTGCAATAACTCCTTGACGATATATTTTACCATTCTTACCAATCTCAAAACCATAAGAACCGGAAAGTGTAGCATCACCATCTGGATGTACTGCTAAGGCGTATTTCTTGTATTCATCGATATCACTGTCAAAGTCTGCGAATGTTGGTTTTTTCCATGTTCCATTATTAATTTCACCCGCTTTAATCTGCTTAACCGCATTATCATAACAGGTCTGGTTAACAGTGTAATCACTTTTCTTTGCCTGTGTGAACATTTTACCTTGCATTGAATCTGCGATAGAATACTGATTATTTCCAAAAGCAGCCTGAGCTTCATTCGGCGTACTAGTTGTAAGGCCTGCTCCGCAAACTGCACATGTTGTAGCTTCAGGTGTGTTAGTTGCTCCACATGAACATGTTATTGTTTCATCATCTTCCTCACCCTCTTCATCGGAAGATTCATCTGCAATAATGGCATCTATAAGGGCATCATAGGCACTTTGGAAATCCTGTAAAGCACTTCCAACAGCACCATCATCAACATCCGCATTATTGGTAGATGCGAATTCAACATTATCAAAATCCTGTTTCAATTGTTTCAGTTTTTCAAGAGCATTTAATCCAGCTGTGTTTAATTTAATTCCTTCAGATAGACCCTCAGCATCTGGTAGGTTTGGTATTCCTGAGATTATTTGCTGTGCTATCTGGCCACATACACCATCACTACACACAGCTTCACTTACAGCTACTGAACCGTCACTGGATTTAACTGCGTTCAATGGTGTTACTGTCCACTCAACTAGTTCAGCATCTTCAACTTCAATTGTAAATCCTTGCGCGGTTTCCGGTGCTTTACTTAATTCAAATTTCTCTGTGATACCTCCAATACTCAAACCTAATGGTATATCCTCTTCAAGACAGCTTTCAACCTCCACCATGGGTTTATCAACTATCTGGTTTCCTGTTTTTTTCCTGACCTGAATTACTGGTTTTATTTCATCATTTGCACTTTGTTCTACTCCGAGTACTTTTCCAACGATTTGGCTAGGGTCATGGTGCCATAAACTGATTTTACCTTTACTAGTTCCTTTGAGTTTGGTTATAAGGGCTTGGCTTAGTCTGTGACCGGTTCGTGATCTTTCAAATTTAGATCCCAATCCTTCAATTTTTATTCTGCCGGTGCTATCCTGGTGAAGTGTGGCTGGTATATGGACAAAGAAGGGTTTTTTACCATCCTTAATTGCTTGTCGAACCCATTGCGGATTATATTTGTCTATAGTAATCACCTCCTTTGGTGAATTAAAGAACTTTTTAAATAAAATTTAAAAAAAAGAATTTAGAATATTAAATAGATACATCACTTTTCATGTTCTTTTTTACACTTGAAGTGCAAGACTAAATATTTGTTTAATTTAAATTTTGAATTCAAAATGAAAAGATCAGTAAATATTAAAATTAACTATTTCTTAAAAAAATCACATTCAAAGGGATTTAATAGGATTTATAAAAATATCACCTAAAAATTAATTTACATCTTTCTTTTACTGATAAATAGGGTTCAAATTACGTATTTTAATTTAAAACAAACTAAAAATTCTTGGAATAGAATTAGTATTACTATTTTAGAGGTCTTTTATATGTAACATATAAAAACATGGTACCAATATTTCGATTTTTAAAACAAATTTATTACTCATTTCATCCTCTTCGTTATATTGCCATATTACGAAGTAAAATATATATTTGCTAATAACTTATTCCATCTTCAACACCCTAGCATTTTACACTAACATGGATTTAAAAAAAGAAATATGAGAAAGTGAATATATTATGATTCACAATAGCTAGTGCGGGCTTGTTCTTTTTGTTTGTGCTGAGTAAACCTAAAATCCAGATAAAAATCTGGACTATTCAGTTACGTGCTTAAATACGTTCAATACTACCATAAAATTCTGGTGTGTTTCCACTTATTTTTGTATTTATATCGTAATAAACCTGACCTCTATCGTTGTCGATTCCTCCACCACGTTCTGCTTTGTTGTCGGTGATACTGGACTCACTTATAGTTACAACACTACTACGCCCGTTGTAGATTCCTCCACCCCACTTGACAGCGGTGTTTGACGTGATAGTTGATTGTTGTAAAATCACCATACCGCCATTGTTTAGGATTCCTCCACCCCAATTGTCAGCGGTGTTGGAGTTGATAATGGAAGAGTATATATTTAAAGTACCATACCCACAGTTGTAGATTCCTCCACCATAATAGGCTTTGTTGGCGGTGATATTGGTAGAGTATATATTTAGAGTTCCATAGTTTATGATTCCTCCACCATTATATGCTTTGTTGTCGGTGATATCGGAAGACCGTATGGTTACAGTAGCCTTCCTCGCGTTGTAGATTCCTCCACCATTAGTTGCTTTGTTGTCGGTGATAATGGAAGACTGTAATGTTAACTTACCCTCGTTGTAGATTCCTCCACCATCAGTTGCATCTCCATGTGTGATGGTGAATCCACTTATATCAGCAACAATGTTAGGCTGAATTTTTATTACGCTGCCTTTATTTTCTCCATTTATAATAGTGTTTTTGGTGGCTTTGAGAGTAACATCTTTATTGATATTCAGGTTTTCATTGTATGTGCCTGGTTCTACATACACTATTCCACTTTTTGCCACGGTGTCTATTCCTTTTTGTATGGTTTTCAATGCGGTTTCAGGTGTTGTACCATTGTTCTCATTACTGCCATTGGTTGCCACATAAATAATTTTACTGTTAACGATATTTGCAGTAGCTAAATGAGTATTAGTACTAATGTTATTTGTGTTATTAACTGTTGCTGCACTGGATGAACCTGCAGCAAACATAATCACACTGAGAAATAGCAGAAATAGCATTAATTTCTTAATATCTAATTTGCATATTTTCATTTTTCGACCCCCCTTGATCATATAACATCATAAATAATGTAGTATTCATCAAGATAAATATTTTATGATAAATATACATAAATATTCTTATAATAATAAAAATTTAATATAAGCATTCATTGGGTTAATGTCGGTTTAAATCTTATAACTTAAAAAAAGTCATTTAATTTTTTTATTATAAATAAATTCGTCATGTACGAAGTTCATTTATCCAAAAGTTATAATCGGAGCTCCAGGCGGATCATTACATTGACATAAATCATGTAAAGTTGATGGTGGGAAATTATCTATAGGGTAAGGTCCACCAGCAGCCATATCCTCACAATCTTCACAAGGACCGTTACGGGTACAGTTTCCATTATCTTGGCAAGTTAACCATGGTAGTAAAATTGTTAAATTTGATATTAAAGCCGTTGCAAGAAGTCCTGCGACTAAATAACCAGCCATGAAACTTTCAAGCCATCCGAACATTCCCAGTTGGTCTAAATTATCCTGAGCATTATTAAATACATTATCTGTACTGCTGTCATCTTCTTCGCAGTAGCTTTCTAATTCTGCTTCAGTCCAATCTGGATGTAATTGGTGCTGCTGTTTCATGCACGGTGTATAATCAGACTGTGCTTGTTTCAGTTTTTTAGGGGCTTTGAAATGATAATAACTTTGAATATCATTCATATCCACTTTCTGTCTTAAACGACCCCTTATTATAAGTCCGATATCCTCTAAATTTTGTAATTGCTGTCTAAGAATACTTTGAAGCCGTGGCTGTTCATTTGCTTGAATTGGTGGATTGACTTTTGCTTTAGTTAAATATCCGTTCATTGAGTCATAGCCATCTTGGTAGCGGGTTTGAACTGTATTTTTAACTAATCCTTGTGTATCGTTGATAAATGTTTGAACAGAATTATCTATCTCAGATATTTTATCGTCTGCTGTTAACGCATTATTATAAATAGTTTTTTTAGCATCATCATAAAGATCGTGCAGTGAATCTAATAATTTTTGACGGTAATCAACCTGTTCTTGTGTGGGTTTTGTTTCGCCTTTTTGTTCATCTACATCGAATGTGGGTGCTGATTGATTCAAAATAATGGACTTGTTATTTGCTTTTATTATTAATTCCTTCGTGACTTGGTTAAGGAATTCTTGACTTGTTGGAAATTCATTGAGGCCTGTAGCGTCTAACAGTTCTTTTTTCATAAGAACTGTGGGTTGCATGGTTGATCAACTTTTTATTTAAAATAATTGTAGAAAAAATAAGAATAAATTCTATCATCAAAAATAATTATAAACAATTCATTTATCCTTTTTAAATGTACCATAATCTATAAATCTTATGAAATAATTAATATTAACGAAGTTTTATTTAGATATCATTTATGAAAATAGTGAATAATACATATAGGGGTAAATTTTCTGGTTTTTATTTTCGCTATTGAATGGATGTTAAAAGATGGTAATGAAAACGATTAAGCCTGTTGAGATTTTGTTGGTTGAAAACAATCCCGGTGATTTGCAAGAGTTCAGTTTATTGTTTAAAGAATCATCTATTCCCAATAATTTCCGTTTTGTAGGCAATGGAGATGAAGCATTAGAAATGCTGTTTCAAATGAATGTATTTAGTGATATTCCACGGCCAGATGTTGTAATATTTGATATTCATTCTTTTAGAAAGGAAGATTGGAATTTATTACAAGAGATTGCCAAAGAAGCGGGTATAAAATGTATACCAGTGTTATTTTTAACCAAGGATTTAGGCATTAAAGAAGAAGCTGAGAAACATTTTAGCTGTCCCATTCATTCTTTAAACGAACCAAATAGCATAAATGAATACAAAAATATAGTGAAATCTGTAGAGGATTTTTGGCTTAGTAAACAAAAATAAAAGTATTACATAAATTATATTTATTCAATAATTCTTAACTTATTCAAAAAATACGTACCTATAACTTCCAAAACATTAAAAATATATTTGAATAGGTGATTTAATGAGTAAAATTACTTCTAAAGATGACTATAATTCGAATTTTAACCAGTTATTGAGCCGGCTTGGATTCTTCTCAGCGGTTCTGACGGTTTTAATTACGGTTGTGTTTCTCCTGGCTGGTATCTTGACCCCTGCGAGATCAGGACCTTTCGCCACCTCTGCTGTTAACGCTATTCACTATCCCTATACGAATGTGGCTGCTTTTATTCCTGGTGATTACTTATGGATTTATCCGGGAATTCTATTAGCACTGATATTCATAGTGCTAATGGTGTGTATTCATTATTACTCCTCTGATGATAAGAAAGTTTTTAGTCAGATTGGTTTGTCATTCGCTTTAATTTACGCTACGGTGATACTCATAGATTATTTTATTCAGTTAACTGTGATCGTTCCCAGCATCATAAATGGTGAAACAGCCGGTTTATCATTGCTTACGCAATATAATCCGCATGGAATATTCATTGCCCTTGAAGGCCTCGGATATTTAATGATGAGTGTGGCTTTCCTCTTCATGGCTGCTGTTTTTAATGGTGGACGACTCGAGCGTGCAATAAGATGGATTTTCATTTCAGGTTTCCTGATTGCAATCATCTTTTTTACAATTCTTTCTTTGTTGAAATATGATATTGTAGCGTTTGAAGTAGCTATTCTCACTATAAATTGGATAGTATTGATAGTTAATGGGTTGTTATTGAGTGTTTTGTTCCATCGAGCTGCTCAACATTCTCCTTCACTATCCCAATAAAACATTTTTAAAATAATTACAAAATTTCTTTGGTAAAATAATTTAATTTAAGATTATTAAATCTACTTCGTTAAACTAACTATTACGAAGTACCATTATAAAACTTCAATTAGCCCATTCTCTTCAAGTAGTTTCTGAACATTCTGCTCCAATAAACTCTGTTTCTGCTTCTTTCGAGGAGTTAAACTAGCCTGCTGAACTCCCTCTCTACATAATTCATTTTTCATCGCATCATTAATTGACTGTTTAATTGGTGTAGCGGGCTGTGAAGGACTTGTAAGTAAATTCGCAGGTGACATCTTATCTAATAACCAGGGTTGATCACCAACACCGAGACCTTCAAAATCTTCTGGATAAGGGTCATCACCTCTTGCAGTCCTAATTTCATTCCATGTCCTACTACCATTCTCCCAAGCCTGAGTATCTAATTCCCCTTGTCTGACTTGATCAGTTTTAGTTAAATTTCTAAATCCAAGAATTGTATCCTCAATACCTGCAAATTCAAGTAAACGGAAATTCAAGTGAGAAAGAATCATATTCATATTATTGTTAAGGGTGTCATTCATCATGTCATCTTGATTCTCACCCTCACCATTACCAATAGATCCTCCATTTCCAAATCCTATTTTACTTTGAGGAACATGGTAAGCTGCTTTAACCGCGTCTATGATGTTTTGGGTGATAGATGGTGTAAGCATATCACTGTTAGTGCTGCTTAACAATTCATAAGTAGCACCGAAAATAGCTATATTCCCGTTCTTTCCCTCTTCCTCTAATGATTTTATCTGTCTACCTACCCTATCTACTTCTTTCTTCGCTATCTCATAAGGAATTGTTTTATCAAAACTAAGAACTCCCTTGAGCATGTCACTAGTGAAATATCGGAGGTTATGCTCTACAACCGCCTCATCAAGCATTAAATGATTGAATAAACCAACCAATGGTGTTAATCCTTTAGAATCATCAAAAGGATTCGGGTCAAATATTGGTATTATGCCATTGTCTGGGAATACATAGCCATTCTGATTTATGAAAAAGATTTTATTATTCACTTTTTTAGCTTTAATATGTGAAGGTGCAATCCTATCCAACCTTGCAGGCCATCCAAACATATTATAAGTCACTTCAACATAGGCAGATCCACACTGTTTATAATCGGTTGCAATCATCTTAGCAAACACATTCTCGGGTTGCAATGGGTTGGGGTGGTTGATTAAGTTCTCTAAATATTCTATTTCAAGTTCATTAGGATGTTGAAGATCCTTCGCAATCCCTATAATATCAGCATTGCTTATTGGATCTGCTATTGCATTTATGGCGCTGGATATCCATACATTACTGGTGGCTAATTGTGCGCATGTGAATGGATTTAAGTTTAAGTAAGCTGTTTTAAAGTAGCTGTTTTTGTAATAACTGATGAAATCTCCTATATTCTGGAAACGCATGCCCGAAAATTCAGATAATGTGTCAAGTAAGTGTGTGGGGTCGAATGTATCAGAGTGTTGAGATGGAAATATCCTTTTTCCGGCGTTGGTGATGCTGTTTAATGCATTTCCAATGCCTTGTGTTATTTTCATCAATTGATATCTCCCATTATTTTTTATTGAAAGTAATTTCAATAGCAGAATAATTTAATAAAACTAAGCACATTTCGAATGAATATTTTAGATCCAAAATGATAAAAAAATATGAATTAAATAGTTCATCAGTTTATGAAAGTTTTAAATAATATAATTAACTACTCCTGTAATAACATGGGGATGGTAACTAATGATTTTAAAAAATGAAATTGTAATTCCTAGAGGGGAAAAAGAGTATTTAGAAGTTCGTGGAATAGCTGTTAAGGGCTCTGATTTTGATATTGGAAAAGACTTGGCAGAAGTAGGAATTAAAGAGTATGAGATACAATTGGATAAATACAAAACTCCTGTTTACGGTAAAGCTAGACAGAATTATATGAAAAGAAATTTTCCAGCTCTAGCCGAAAGGGCTCGTGGAGTGGCTGATGCATTTAAACTGGATCTAAATGAAACCAATTATGATACTACTATTTTACCTTTCGATTTGGGTGATATGGCATGTTCTGCTATTTATTTCCCTGCTTCTTTAACAGAAAATAATCATCCTTGTGTTTGCCGAAACTTGGACTGGTATGAGGAAAGTGTTACTGAATTGGGATCAGCTTTGATGGTTATAGAAGGTAAACCATCCAGAAAATCACTTTCTAGAATAACATCTGTGGAATTTTATCCCGAAAATGGGTATAATACTGTACAATTTGGATCGCATGATCTACTTAACCCTCCCTTGGATGGAATTAATGAAAAAGGACTTTTTGTAACCATTCTCATAGATTTACAAGGATCAACAACTCCAATGCCATTTGGAGGAGCCATAGATACAGGAATGTCTTTTTCACAACTTACAACCATGATCCTTAATAAGTGCGCAACTGTAGAAGAAGCCAAATTTGAGATCCTGCAACAAAGAGTTTATATCCCATCTAGGGCTATGCATTTCCTTATCGGAGATAAGGACGGTAATGTAACACTTTTTGAAATTGATGGGAAATCTGGTTTATACTACTTTATAGATGGAATCCCTGAGCAACCATTTATAGTAACCAATCACTCTATGCACATGTATCCAGAACCTTCCAAATTCCCTGAATATGATCCAAAGGAAGGATACAACACATTCAATCGCTGGAATCGCCTAGATGAATACATTAAAAAACATGAAGGTGTTTTCACCAATGAAGATATGTTCGAAGCCATGAGCTTAGTTTATTCCCATTACAAGGATTCCATAGCAGCTGGAGGATCTTTCCCATTCACAGAAAGAACTATGTACACCTATGTAGCAGATATAGCTGAAAAAACCATGGAAGTCAAATTTTATAGTAAAGACGGCCCATCAGAAGATGGAAGCGAAAACCCTTCGATTATTTTCCATGATCCTGTAACTCTAGCTTTAAACTACGAGTAAATAGATAAAATTAAGAGACCTATTTAATAACACAAAATTAAGGGAAAAAGATAGTATTCAACTATATTATCTATTATTTTTCTTTTCATTATTTCATTCAGTTAAAATAGTTATTTCTGAAATTTTATACGCTTTTTTAAATGGTAATATATATAATATATTAATTAACGGAGGGCTAATATAAGCTTATTTAAACATACACCCCACTCCCTCATGATCCACAATATATTATAAAATTATGTGGAAATATAATCTCTAAATATACAAATATGGTAAAAATTAATAATTATTCTTTCAACATAGCATCATTCATAGTCTGATTACTAAGTTCAACCATTCTCAATGCTTTAACCCTAACCTCTTCATCAGATAAGTTAGGATTCTCCTCTCTTACAAAGCTCATAGCTTCCTGTAAACTTAAATTAACCATTACTACCACGTTCCTATTTCAACATATTCATTTGGTTCCTCTGGAATATCTAACTCACTAAAAGAACCTGAAAGAGCATCAACGAAATCTTTATGTTTATTATTGGGGAAATCAGTGACAACTGTGATAAAACGTTTAATCGCCCCTTCTTTACTTCCATGAAAATTAGTGATGATTTCTCCAGGTGCATTCCTATAAATATAAATTTTATTTATTTTCGCCCAACTACCAGGCGCTTCAGCCCTATATTCTTTATCACCAGATTCTATAATTCCTTCAAAATTATAACCTGGCATCATCAAAGAATATTTTTTAACTTGACCTTTGGAAGCTTGGCCAGGATCTTGAGGTATACAATATTTTGGTTTTTTACCGCCGAGTTTGACGCTTTGAATTATATTCTTAGTTACAGTATCCTCTTCTTCCCACATTTCCTCTAAATATGTGATAAATAAACGCATATCTTGTGTTAAAGCTAATCGAACCGTTGCAGTTGCAGCTCCTCTCTGTTTTATTGGCACTTGTGGGGGATATGATGTAGCTGCAAGGTCGGACCATTGTACCTCTTGAATAATATTATCTGGTAAGTAATCAACAATTTCAAAATCTTGTTGTCTGTAAAATTTACCTTCACGTTCTTTTGGGTTTCCTTGGTGAATCGCATTAAACCTATGTTCACCCATTGTATTTTTAAGACGTTCTGCTTTTGCTTTATCAACTCGTTCATGCCATATTGGTTCTCCAGGTTCACGTCCTAATATATCATTTTCTTCAGCTAGTAATGGTAAATTTAAAACCACCCAGGTATCTTCAGGTATACTTTCTCCATTTCTAAGGAGTTTTATAGCATCTTTAGCTAATATGTACGGTTCTGCATCTAATATTTGACCTGCAAGATCACAAATATCCAATCTTTGAGCAATATAAACCATTGCTCCAGGCATACCGTCTGTTATATCCTTTTCTACTCGTTGCAATCCGATGTTAAGATACCATTCCCATGTTCTCTCTTGATATGTGGGTGATCGGGCTTCTTCAATGTTTTTATGAGGATCATCGATAATGAAAAGGTTTGCACCTTCACCCATAATAGGACCACCAGAACCTCCGGTGACCAATCCACCTTTATGTCCTTTTATATCCCATTTATGGGAAGCTTTACTATCATCTTTTATAAGAACATCAGATAGGAACATATCAGTTCCATAATAATGTAATAGATCTCTTGTTTCACGTCCCCATTTAGCTGCAAAACCTGCACCATAACTGGTGAGTATAGCTCTTTTTTCTAAGAATGTTCCAAGATACCAAGATAAAAAATATTTACTTATTAATTCACTTTTACCATGCCTTGGAGGCATGAAAATCATTAATCGATTTAACTTACCTTGAATTAAAAATAATAAAAATTCAATAACTATAATTAAATGTTTAAGAGGTTTCCAACGTTTCTTAGATGCCTCAATTGCATAAGTACCCACACCATAGGGCATCTTACGATTCAATTTTTTCTTCTTTTTCACTGAGGACACGCAAGACACCTAATTCCTGTTCCCTAAACTCATCAGTGCCTAATAATTCTAATGTATGCTTAAACCTATGTTCTGATCTGACTTCAGCGTCCAACTCAATCTTAGTTATATCTTCTCCTTGAGCTGTTTTAATCATGTCCTGGGCAATTTTACCACTTTCAACTGTGAACTTCAATAATGTCACTGGGATAAATGCCTCAGCATCTAATTTTCTATTGATTATGTCTAATTGTTTTTGAGCTACTTCTAAAGCTTTACGTCCGAACTTTTCACATAATAAATCATCTTCAACTATATCATCTGCAAGTAAATCTGACTTTTTTTCTAATGATTTTTGCTCGGTCCTTGCTCGGAACTTTGCTCGTTCTCCTTTCCAATTTTCATTAGATGCTCTTTCACCTAATGTTCCAGGACTACATCCATGAATTTTACATAGTTGTTTTTGGCTTGGGAATCTTTTTGTACCATCTTCTTCTTTTATACCTTGTATATATTGTTTTTTGATTGTTTCCCATCTATATTTGGCCATATTAAATCACTCGTTTTTTTGCTCGGTTGCTCGGTGAATATTTTTTGTTCTATTTTTTAAATATTTTAGAAAATTTAGGTGATCTTGAGCTGTTGGAAATTCATTATTTCTTTCATTCATTTGGATTACCAAATTGTCCTTGAATCTGATAATATTTTTGAAGGTTTAATACCTGCTTTAACCATAGGATGACCACACATTAAACAATTAAATTCCCTTACCTTACCGGTGACTGGATTAATTTTACCATAATCAAATATAGCTTCAGCTGCCTTCCTATCCTTGGATCCAACTATTACTGTTAATCCGCAGTCTGGATTATCACATTTCAGAGTTAAAATTACCATAATTTCAATTCCTTCTTTTTATAGAATATGGAAAACATTTACTAATGAATAAACTATTACCCAAACAATTGCACCAAAAATAACACCTATAATCGTGAATACTCCAACAGTTTTAGTCCAATGCCACTGTTTCTGTTCGGTATATTTACCAATATCTATAGATTCCTGTTTATCTTTCTCCTCTAATGTCCCTACTCTCTCTGAAACTTTACAGATTTTATTATCCTGCTCTCTGAGTATTTTAACAACTTCATCATCCATAACTAATCAGCTCAGAAAACACTAATACCATCTTTCATTAAATCCGACCTTTATGAATATAAAAATTATGTATAATTAGATAAATTTTATAAATAGTATAAATTAATAAAATAATTAAAAGAATTTCAAATCCTTGTGCAATTTGGGTGGCTGGAAAGGGAATATTATTTAAAAAATTAGCCAATGCTGTCGGCACTACAACCCTATTCATTGAATAAGCGTTTGTATAAGCAACAAAGAATAATGCAATGAATTGAGCTAAATCTATACGGAATTCCCATGTTTTATAAAATTTCTCTTGTGGTTCTTCTTGAATTTGACAAGTCCGCCATTCATCCCACTTTTCAGCTTCTTCCTTTTGGAGTTGGGTATTCTCCTTAATAGCTTTTGTAAGCTCTTGCAATTCACTCATAGTTAATCACCATAAATGTACTGCTAAACCTAAACAAAAACAAAATGCACCTACACCTACTATTATACTAATTTCAGTTCGTGTATTATTCCAAAAACCAGATTCAAGTGCTATTTCTTCATTTTGTAGTTGTTTTTCCTGCCTTTTTTCAGCAGCATTATCTCTTGTTTTTTCAGTTGCTTTATCCACATATTCTTCTACTGCCTCATGTCCTGTGATATACTTATTAATATCGTCTACAATTGTCTTAATACCTTTTAATTCTTTATTAGTATTAATTAAATAGAGAATAAGAACATTATGGGCTGGACATACTTTTTCTGGTAGTTTACCATCCATATCTTTGAGTAATTGTTTTTCGATTTCATCTTCCATAGCCGTCCAACCTCCTAAAAAAAAATAAGAAAAGAGATTATTTAGGGCTAGCTGTCAATAAATTTTTAACTTCAACAATACCTTGAGTGATTATATTCTGATCACCATTAGGTGCATTGGATAGTACTGATGCAAGTTTGGTTAATAAATCTGGGTTTTCCTTTACAGTATTTGCAACATTAACTATATCCTGTAATAGTGCTGGGTTATTTTGGACTACTGCAGTGGCCTGGTTTATTATATCCTGGGCTGCTGGGGCCTGTATAGTGGCAGCTGCAGGGGCGGCGGTTTCAGCCACTGGTGTACTTGTTTCTGCTGGAGCTGTGGTTGCTTGTGTTTCAGGTGGGGTTGAATTTGCATCTGCAGGTGCAGCATTAAGGTCTACTGCTACTGTTGGATCAGTTGTTGCAGTTGTACTATCCGAATCATCATCACTATTACCTGACGCATCTACTAATTCTTGTTCCCTATTAATCACATCATTTAAATAATCTAAAGCATCCAATTCATCTTCCACTGCTTTCACCGCTACAACTACATCATTCGGTGATGCAGCTGCTGAGATTGCGGTTACAAAATTAGCTTTAGCTGCTGCACTCATAGCAGTGTATTGTGTTTGTAATCCATCTATTTGTGTTTGAGTTAAAACCATAAATATCATTCCTCCATTCTCCGTTTTATATCACTTATATATGCATCATTCACGAATTCATTAAAATCATCTTCATATTCCTTAAAAGGATTTGATTTATAAGTGGAGTTAATAACTACCAACTAATCAGGCCCCAACTGGAACGGTATTATCATTTGGAATTAAATTTTTAACAGCTGCAATTCCATTACTTATCAGATTCAAATCACCATTACTATTATTCAGGACAGTTTGCACTTGACCTAATAAGTTCTGGTCACCTGAAACGACACCTACTACATTTATTATATCATTAAGTAATGTTGGGTTGTTTTGTACAAGGTTTATTGCCTGTGTAATTACATCATTTGGGTTTATAACAACTGGAGTTTGAACTTGTGCTGCATCACCATTACCAGTTGTTGAACCTAGAGTTGGATCTGTTATAACAGTAGAATCTGCATCTGGAACTACCACATTATCATCTGATGCATCCCCATCAGTTACCGGTGTTTCATCAACTACTGGTGTAATCGGCAGCGCTGCTGCTAGCACTGGGGCTGCTTTCCCAACTGCTGGAGCTGTTAAGTATCCTATAATACCGGAAACTACAACTAAACCTATATTACTATTTCCGGTGATCAAAGCTACAATTCCTATGGCAGCTATTCCACCTATTCCTATCACTTGTACAGTGTTATTTTCAAATTTTGTCATTTTTATACCTCCAAAGGTTTTATATTTTTGCAAAAATTTTTCATCAATTGATGAAGTTGTTTTGATAATTTAATGAGAATTAAAAAAAAAGGTTTTTAAGGGTGAGAAAGTCCTTAAAACCCATATCTACATCTGGAGTAAGGTAAAATAGTAGGTGGTTTGGGGATTTATCAGATGTAAGACTAAATATTAAAACCCCATAATGGCATGTAAACAGAGGTGATTAATCTCTCATACAGGGTTTTAAAAATGAGGAGGTGCTCTAAATGGCAGTAAAGAGCACTCACAAAGTGATCTAAGATCGGCTTTTTATTGCAGAAAAAGCTATCTCATCAATGAATTGATGAGTTTAAACCTTCCCCGAAGGGAAGGAAAAATTTACACAATTACCTATTTTTAATGTAAAACAGGGTTTTTTAGTCATTTGATTATACAAATGCCAGTAAATTCTGTGAATTAATAATTTGGATGCACCCTTTTTTAAAAAGTGATGTATTAAAACCGTCTCCAAATAAAACAGTTTTCCGACCATGAATTTATGATATCTATAATTCACAAATCAACTTCTCACCTGTTAATTTATGGACGGCATTTTTATAAGCTTCAAATGCTTTCTTTTCACCTTTTGGGGTTTTTTTAAAACTACCTAAATATTTATTTTTGCCCTTAATATTAATAACAGCACGAAATCCATTCTTACTGTTAACTACCCCAGGATATTTACTAAACCTTTCATCATGTCTATTCTGAGTATTCTGTCTTCTCGTTACGATTCTTAAATTACAGCGACGGTTGTCAAGTCCATCTCCATTAATATGATCACATTCTTGACCATCTGTAGCATTAGAAATGCATCTATGCATCCTATAATATGGTCTAGGTTTTTTAGAACGACTTCCATTTCTACATGCATAATATACATTATTAGAATCTTTTTTAGCAAACCATTTATATTGGTTTAAAAAATTAAAGTCTTCATCATCGACTAAAGCAATTTTATCCTGTGTTAATGAAATTTCTTTAACTATTTTACCGCCTCCTAAATAAAACAGTTTCCTAACCGTGAATTTTTGATTAAAACTTTTAAAAGTTTAGGGGATAGGAAAAAAGATGTTGAGCGAGTAGTAAAAAAAAACCTATCCCCCTTATATGGTGATTCAATTGAAGAAACTCGTAAGTTCCGTCAAAGTCAATTCTTTTGTATAAATACTTTCTTCTGATTTTTGGGTTCAGTGTCATAGAAATTCAAATGCCAAGGATATATAATATCATTGTCAGCAGGTCCTGCGAGTACCAATCCACAGCTTTTACAAACAGTGTTGCCATGTTTATATATTTCTTCAAATTCTGTTCCATTACAATCTGGGCAGTGGTCTTTAGTTACGAGGTAATAAGGATTTATTATGGTTATTTTATCATAAGCTACCAGCATGGGGCTTCCATATATTTTCAATGTGCAATTAGTACAGCTTCTTATAATGCCCTTTTTAGTCATCTGTTCTTCACAATCGGGGCATTCCTTATTTAACACTTTTTTTAACCATTCATGGTTATATTTAAAGTGATGTTTAGGTTTGTTTCCAACTGTTTGCATTCCACCATGTCCAAGGGGTGTAATGTCCCCCTTTAATTTTGATAAGCTTATCATGAGAAAACTACATCAACATTGAACTGTTCTTTACTTTCTCTGTAGGACACAGTGGGGATAAGTATATATTGGTCTGGAATTGAGCAGCCAAGCGTGTAACAATCATAGAATAAGTGGAAAGGGTTAAATCATTCTCCCTACATACTTTATATCTATGTATCTGGCTAGTTTTGCAATTATGATAATAACATTTCACATAAAAAGCAATAGCAATTACAATTGTCTGCCATTTACAACGCTTACATAAATCATTCAAACTATCCAAATTTTTAATGATATGTCTAATCCTTTTTCTGTGATTCTTTATATTCAACTCCTCAGCGACATAATTAACATAATTCAACCGTTCATATAACCTCTGCTGCTGTTTCGCATCTTCTTGAAGTTTTTTAGATTCCCCTTTTTGTGGATTTTTATATAAATTTAATAACATACCTACAGGTCTTCCCGGATCTGTATTACAATCTATCATAATCACCGCCCCTAAAGAAATTAGATTTTAACCTTCTAATGGAATAGTAATTTTTTGAACTGTACTTTCCTGATCGATATGGAGTTTAACTAAGCTTTTCAAATGATTCGGCAATGTTTCATATAAGTCCAATAATGATTTTTGCTGAGGAAAATCAGCTTTTAAGATATTATCCTCAGGATCTATCGTTATCAAGGCAGCATTGATAAGACTTGGTAATAATTCAGTGATAAGGAGAATTTGAGTAGTAGTCTTAGGAGTATTTTCAGGATCTGCATAAGTTCTATGGTCTGGTGTATTTGCAACTGTTTTTGGTGATTCAATAGGTCTATTTTTAGACTTAATTTCTTCAACTGGTTTTGAAATTTCTTCCGCGACAGTTTTTCCAGGTAAAGTATAATAATTTTTATTACCATCTCTACGGACATTTAAAAGTTTATTATCAATTAGAAACGCTGTTAACTTTTGAATATAACCTACTGGCTTGTCAATCTGGCTTTTAATCAAGCTTGTAATTATTTCATCATATTCACCGAATAAAGGTTTTAATTTAACATCAAATAAATTCCTGAATTCCCTTTCCTTACACTCCATACACGTTTCCCAATTAGATTTTTTAACTCCACCACAAATCGGACATTCCTGAGGATTTAATTCTTTTCCCACATTTTCCACCTCTGAATTATTTACTTCTTTTTTATTAACCATTGACTTGATTATATTCCTATTCTTTTTACTTTCCAAAAAATGAAGTCCATCTCGCGCCAATATTAACACTTCCCTTAGTATAACCCCTTACAGCTAAAATCCAGAATATAATATATAAAAAAACAAGATTCCATGAATTTGATAAATAAGTCTGCAATATAATTAATGGATTGCTGCAACACCACACTAAAAAACCTGCTTTATTACCTTCAGCTATCCAATAAGCACCTAAAAGAGATAAAAAAGACGCAAACCAAAATAAAAATAAACTAAAATTAATCATTCAACAACCTCAATTTTAATTCCTGCATTATCAAATTTTTTTAAAACATTTTCCCATTTATTAGTAGCTCCTGTAAAACTCCAATCATGCTTAAATTCCTTATACTGCTTTTTAGTTAATTGAACTGTATAAAAAAACTCCACTTCACCATTACGAGTTCGTGTACCTGTTAAAACAGTTCCCTTATCCATAATATTCATTTAAACCAACCTCTCTAAACCGGAATCATGCAATAGATTAGGATCATAAAAACTCATATACGTGTAAAACTCTTCAAAATTAAATAAGTCATTGCAATCTTTTGATTCAATCATTTAACCCACCATCTCTAAATCCTCATTCAACCTATATGATATTTCCAGCAACACATCTAAACAATGTTTACAGAAAAAAGCTCCTTCAATGAGCTTCCAACGGTTAACCCAGTCATCACACGTGCATCTCCAATAAGCAGTTATACAAGTGACAAATTCAGTATCTCCCTTACTATTTTTAACTTCAGCCTGGACCATTGTATCATCAAAAAAGAGAATAGTAACTGTACCTTTCCGTTGGTACAGATCATAACCAGCTTTGATTCTTGTATTCTTAGGATAACTCATTCTTAGTCTTCAACTCTAGATATTCCAACTTCAAGATCATCATTTTCTTCATTCAGCTTATCTTCCACCTTCTTTAAATCCTCATCATTGAGTATAAAACGGTCTAAAGAAGCTCCACCATTGATTTTTTCTTCGATTAATTCCAGTTCAGCATTCACATCTGCTAGGCTACATTCAGTTTTATTAAGCTCTTTTTCAACATCTTCACACATTGGAGAACCTGCATACTTTGAATGTTCCAACAATGTTAAACGAAAACCTAATTCAGATTTTTTACTTTGTAAATTATCTCGTTTCTTTTGAAGTTTCTGATAAACACCTACTAAAACTTCAGCCATATTCTTATAAACCATTTAATCAATCTCCTTAGCTCGTTTAATTTCACCGGCTTTATGCATCCTCATTAACTCGAATTTAACCCTGGTCATATCCTCACTATTCTCATCAAAATCAGGATCAGATTTAATATACACAATAACAGCTTCGCAGGTAATCACCAAATGCTGGTCTTTCATGACTTCAATATAATGATCTATTGTGTTACGTGCCTCTCTGTCTTCAGCTGTTTTCATTTCTGAATTATGAGGTTTATTATTCTCATTAAACTCTACAGGATATAATTTCAAATATAATGGATCCTTTTTACTGATTTCCGCATAAACATCATATTTTTTGAACGCTTTATGCATAGGGTCGCTGGCAGGTTTCTCACCCTGGTAAATTATTTTAATCTTATAACCAGTTGGTATGTCATCCATAGCACTGTTCAAACCGGTAGTACCGAAAACAGTAACAACTCCATCAACAGCTATAGGGTGATCACATTCAATACAATACTTCCAGTTATCCCTTCCACGGAACGGACTTAAAACTCTTCTTAAATAGATTCCTTCTAACTGATCACCTATAGATTCACCTTTCCAAACACCAGATTTGCTCGGAACTTTAACCCATTCTTTTTTCTCAGTTTTTGCTTCAGTCATTTATTCCACCAGCCCTAACTCTTTTGGAGATTTCCATCCTTTATCTTCATTTTTAATAGCCATCTCTTCAGCTTCCTTTTTTTCCTCAATATCATTCTTAATCATTTGCAGCCGGTAGTTTTGGACAGTTTTATCAATATGCTCCACAATCTCACTATCGATCCGAATTTTCTCTAAAACCAAACCTGCAAGGTAAGTATCCTCTGCAAATATTTTCTGCTCATCCCTGGAGAGCTTATCAGTGTACTCTATAACTTTTTTACTATCACCCCAAGTCCTCTTAGCTTTCCCTAAAACAGCTACTAAGGATAAGCCACTGCCATCTAATTCTTTTTTAATTTCTTCATTATTCAACTAAATCACCTGCTTTTTTTCTCTCATAAAAATTTCTATGAGCGTGCAACCCGTTTACTAGGCGGAACCGTAGATAATAACTCCTCTTCAGTTTTCGATGCAACCTTTTTCAAAGGTCTCTGAGGATAAAAATTATTAGGATCAGCTTTCCAATCAGCATAATAACCCAAACCTAACTCCAAAGGATCCAATTCACAACTACACTCAACCGCTTTAAGTCCTCTTTCAGATTCGTTTTCTTCATAAGTCCAATACCACTGACTTATCACACCATCATTACAGTGGGGACATGATTTAAAAATCGGTTTAGCCATAGGAGAACTCATTAAATCACCTTAATAAATAATAAATAAATTAATAATAAAAATATAATAATTAATAATATAATATATAATAATAGATACGAAGGTAGATCCGGATTTCGTGTATTCAATGTATTTCGTGTACATGAAATACATAAAAAATTAAGTTCAAATTTAAATGAGGCTATCATATTTACTCCTCCCTTGAACAGTGTGTAAATGATGTTTAAGAATTTTATCACCCATAGAATCAGGAATAGCACTTTTTAACTCCGAGAAACTAATATCTTGAACTGTAGCTATTTCTTCAATTCTATCCAAACCAATACTACCATCATTATCTATAATTTTTAAAACAGTGTTTAATGCAAATGTTAATTTGTTTATATCTTCACCCTTCAATTCATCTTCAACAGACATTAAACCTATTTCTCGGTCATATTCTTTCATTAATTCCTGTTTTTTCATATCTAGTTCATCAATTTCCATTTTGATAATTTCTGCTCGATTACTGGTTGCTATTTTTCTTCTAAGATAATCTTCATAGTCCTTAGTACGGTCAGGAATTAACGTTTTAGATTTCTTATAAAGGTCAAAATCAATGTTCATGTGAATTCCTTTACTATTTTGTCTTGTTTTTTTCCGTCCCGTTTCAATACCTCCTTAATTTTTAATTAAAATATAAGCCAGTAGGGAATCGAACCCCCGTTTCTCGGTTACAGGCCGAGCACATCACCAAACTATGTTATACAGGCAATGAATTTAGGAGGCTGCCAGTCTTGTAGTAAGACGAAGAGAAGGATTTTTTTTAATAAAATTTTGGGGGTTTAATTATGAAATTTCCTTCAACTGGCAGCCAAATGAAAATCTTTAATCCCCCACAATTTTATAAGCAATTCTAAACACCACAAATCGCCATAAGAGAAATAAGAAATGGAAAGTTTCATTATAAAGGCTTTGGACTTCTTGTTTCCGTAAATCTCTTGGTGCGGGTGTGGTCTTATTCATCACAGTTCCACATTTACCACATTTAAAGTGGGATATGTGTTCTTTCATTTGATTTTCACATACAGGACATTCCATCCTTAACCACCTCCAATACTTGCGAGTGTCATTAATTCAAAGCTCCAGATTATGATCGCAGCCCACATAACAATTAATAATGCTAAAATGATAATTGCAGGTCTGGCTGTGAAATAATCATAAGCTTGGATGTAAGGATCTTTCTGGCGTGGTCTGAGTAAATCTGCTCGTCTTCGTGTTCGTTCACTCATTTCAAACATCTCCTCATAGATTTAATTACATCAGAATCTAAAATTCCAATATACCTTTCTTGAATTATTTCACTAATTTTCACAGCTTTTTTAATATAAGCTAATGAAGCAGCTTCTTCTGACTTAAAATAACCCAGATTTTTACTTTTTTTATTAATCGTGATATGAACCTGCCATTTTTGAACATTCTTATTCCAACTAACCCCCTTAAATCGACTTGTGAAATTGGGTTTTTTAATAATAACCTTTTCCCCATTTATAAGGGCATTATATGCATTTTGATATTCTGCTTGGGCTTCTTTCGATGTGTTAAAACGTCCTAACCAATATTTCTTATTATCATATTGAACTTGAGAAATCCACTTTCCTGTTTGTTTACAAAAACAAACACCAGGATATTGACTGCTTCGTGGATGGTGCCTATTTTGACCATTTTCATTACCCGTAACAATTCTAAGATTTTCCCTTCGATTATCCAACCCATTTCCATTAATATGATCGACTTGTTTCAATTTATGCGGATTTAAAATAAGTCTATGTAACAGAATATGCCCATTTCCATACCTTTTACGGGCATATTTTAAATTATCAGGTCGTTTACGGTCATGGTGTAAATGCCATTTCTGGTTTTTAATTTTTTCATAATCTTCTGCATCGATTAAAGTGAAGTCTAGGCCGTTACTCAAAGGAAAAAAATATGTAACATTTTTCATATTTTATCCTTCCTTAAACTGCAGCAGAATCTGCATTCCATAAGCTCGCAGTCTTTATCCGGTTCATCCTGGTTTATTCCACATTCATGCATGGTATGAATGCATGCTGCCATGTTACTGGCTTCTTCTTCTGCAATATGATCCATCATTTAAATCACCTGTTCAATTTCATTTTCATTAGTTAATGGAATGCTGCTTAAAAGACTGAAATCCCGTTTAGATTCTTTTATTTGCTTTAATTGGATTTCTTTGTTCAACCAAAGCCTCATCCCTTCCATAAATGCTAAACCATACCATCCTCTTTTAAACTTGAATTTGGTGCATGCTTTTTGTCTGAATTTCAGATCTAACTTCTCAGGAATGCTAATGGTAACTCTGTTAATTCCTTTTTTTGTCATCAGAAATCACCTACTTGTTATAACTCCTATTTCCTTTTCTTTCCCAATGTGCTCCGATTTGTATGCCCTCTCGTTCTAATGCTTTTTGGAAGAAATATTTACCAGCTGCATCTAAGAGTTTCTTTTTAGTTTCCATCATCCAATCACCCTCTGCATTGATTTATCCATATCACAGTTGCATAGGACTTCCCTATCCAAAACTGCTTTTTTCACAGCCTGGACTACTCCATCAGAAACACCGTAACTGTCTAATCTTTGCATGACATCATCAGGTAATGTTCCTTCGATGGCTTCTCTGATGTCATCTTCAATTCCTAAAGTGCTTATTTGGATAATTAGCATCTTACTTAGCCCCCATTTTAACTAAATTTGATTCATAACCACATTTAACACAAATAAAACCTCTAGGACATTCCCATAAAACATCTTCTTCACAATTAGGGCAATCAGTAGTTGTTTTTTTACAGATTGCATTAACGAAATGTCTTCTATCGTTTCTCATGCTCCGAGTCATTATTCATCACCTTCATATCCAGTGCAACTTTTTAACCAGATTGGATCGAAGTTGAAAGGCCAGGAAGCCCATCCTTCCGCGAAAGCATCTTCATCTAATACAACTTTCAGGTTTTCATGAATCCAGGGAATCTTGTGTTTATTTACAATTCCATCAAAAATTAGCATTAAATCCTCATGATTACCAATGTATTGTTCTACGATCGGATGTTTGCAGCTGCTATGTCTACTATTTGGTACAGATCCTCGATGTTTGCAGGTAAGGCATTCATTCATCTTAGAACCCCCTCACACTTAAAAAATAGTCAGAATCTTCTTCATAGGCGGTTTCACATTCAACGATTCCACGTTCCATAGCATCTAAAGCTTCAGATTCTGCTTCCATTCCTTCCCGATCCAATTCTTGAACTGCGTATTTAACGTGAAATTCTTTAACAGTTTTCATACCACTGTGAAATGTTACAAATACTGTTCTATGGATTATCTCATTCAGGGCATGTGCACCTTTATAATCTGCTAAGTAGTCTATAACAGCTTTACTTATCCTTACACCATGTTCAAATATCCAGTAGTCGCCTTCTTTAGCTTCTTTTTGAATTATTTTCCTTATTTCTGTTTTATTCATTTTCTTCTCATCCCCTTTTCTTTTTGAAGTTCATTCCATCCATTTGGAGGGAATGGCAAGAGAATGAAGAAAAATTAGTTTTTCTCTTGCAAGTTACTATATTATTATAATAGTATATAATAGTTTCTAATAGAATAGAATAGAAAAGTATATTTAATATAAAAATAGATACTAAACTAAGGATATATAGAAAATAATAAAAGTAGAGAGGTGATACTATGAACGTGAACATCATGAAAACTAAAGCTTGTTTTGATATAGAAGAAGAAGAACTAGAAAAAATAGATAAAATTGCAGAAAGTAAACAGCGTTCACGGTCATTTATCTTACGTGAAGCCGTGTCTAAATATTTAAATGAGTGATTTATTGTGGATCCTGAAAATGATTTAATATGTGGATTAAATCTTGAAGAAAGAATTGATTTATTCCAAATAGCAAAAAATAATTTAGGAATATATGGACTTAAATCTGAATATATAAACGATAAAGAAGTAATTAATCTTCTTAAAAATAAATATAAAGAAGTTTCTGGATATGATTTTGAACAAAAATTATTAAAAGAATAACTTAAACTACTTTTATTTTTAAATTCAAAATTAAGAAAGTGATTGAATATGAACTGGATTGATTGGGAAGATACACTTTTATTTTTAGATGAATTAATAAAAATAAAGGATAATAAAGGCGAAGTTTTTACGTCTAAAAAAATATTAGGAATTAGAAAGAGATTAAGGGAATATATGAAAGAGAATAAATTAGGTATTAGTGAAGAATAACTTAAATTACTTTTTTTAAATTCAAAATTAGATGAGGACAGCATAAAAAGCTATCCCTGATGATTAATGAGATGTATCTGCTCTACTATTGCATCGTCTTCATCTAATATTTCATCATATTCAGGATCTGTTCGCTTAATTTTCTTCAATTTATAATGATTATCCCAGAACTTATTTTCTAATTCATGGAAATTTAAAGTTTTAATTTCTGGTTTTGATCCTATTTTATCAAAAGTTTTAATAGCTTCTTTAGAGATACATCCCATTTGTCAGCCTCCAAGCTGGCGGCGGGAGGGGAAATAATCTTGCAGGATTTGGTCCCTTCCGCCTTTAATATCATTCCAATTTAGATAAGCACAGCTGAACGTGCCCAATAAGAAAAACCTATGGAGTGGGTTTGAATATTGGTAGTTGGTGCTTTAAACATATAAATATTACCTTATTTATTAGGTAATTTTTACAAATAAAATTTCTATTTGTCATTAACTTAAAATTGAATCAACACCCCAAATGAGAAATACTATTCCTTGCCATGTTTCAAAAGTCCAATATTTCAAAGGATTTATAAACCATCAATAACAAAAAATTAGATGGTGAACTGGAATTGAAAAAATCTAATACTAAAATTGGATGTCCTTCCAAAATTAAAGGATTTTTAAACCGTTGGAAACATTATTATTATCTTAAAAATCAGAATAAATGTGATGAAATAAGATATGAAGCTGAAACTAAATTATCACGTACTTCTTTTTGGCGTTTTAGAAAAGAAATAATTAAGATGTTTCCAGAAGAGAAAGAATGGTTATTTTGATGAAACTTTTTATAAAAGTTTCAGGTAATACTTTTCAGATCCACGCGTTGGCCACAGCTGCATTATGGACCACATAGATCCCGAGCTCCAGGTCAACATTGAATAATTAGTAAGATGTTTCCAATTTGGAAAATACTGATTAAAAAAAGAGTTATAATAAATTTCATTATAACTAAACTAAATAACATAAGTAATACTGTTTGAACTTGTTCCATTTTGGAACATGTTGAACTTATAGGAAATTCCAATAAGTTAGTTTTGATCCACCTTTTTCTAAAAGGTGGTTATTTATTTTCGTTTCTCATCTTCCCTATGTGCTTTAAGTATTTTATTTTCTCTTTCAAGTTTATTCATCCTTTCCTCAAGCTTCTTAACTTTTTCGTCAGTGAGATCATGAACTTCTACTTTACCATAAATCGTTACTTCATCCATATTTCGATAGTAACGTTTCTTTAAATCTTCGTAGTCATCTTTTAAATATCGTTGTCCAGTGTCATCCTGAATCTCATGACCCATCAAAATCCGTGTTTCAAGATAACCAAGGTCTGTTTTTTTTAATTGATTTCCAAACCATTTTCTTAAATTATGTGGTCTGAAATATATATACCCATTTGCACTAATAGGGAACTGGCATATTCCATTCAAACGCCTGAAATATACATTTACAGTTAATTTATGCATCTCCCTATCTTTTGGGTTTCGGAATAAAAAAGTATCTTCTTCCGGTTTTTTTGGTGGTTGATGGTGTAAGTATGCTAATATATAATCCAAGCTCTCAGGTGTTGAAAAACATGTGTGAAATTGCCTATTTTTCTGCATCTGGTAGTGCCAGGTGAGAGGTCCTATTTGTTCTGGGACTTTTTGGATTACATGATCCATATCAGTTAATTCATTTACATCGATTTTAATATATTCACTTATACAATCGACAAAATTTTTTAACCTTAAATTTCTACAATCACCCTGCCTCATCCCACTACTGGCCATTAAAATAATCATAGCTTGATATTTTACATTCGCAAAGCTTAACGCCCTTTTAATATCATCTATGTTAGGGAGGTCTATTAACTCTTCATGAACTGCTGTTTTTAGGGGTCTTCGCTGGTATGGTGGTAATTCTATTGAATTCAAAGTGTAAAATGCCCTTATGATTTTGATTGAATTCTTGATGTGAAGTTCTGAATATTTTTGGTCTTCAAGGTAGAGTTCAAAGTCATCCAAGTGGTCATTTATACTTCTACGTTTAAGACGTATCCTGTTTTCTTCTTCGTCATCAGCTTCTTTAATAGCTTCTGTTGGTGTTAAGCCAGTTGCTTTATAATATTTTTGGAAATGATAAATATATATCCGTTGCGTTGATTCTACAACATGTCTTTTACGGAAATATTTTAATAACAATGGATCCTTATCTATATTATTCACAAATTTTAGTAGGTGAAATTATAATTTAAAGGTTGGGAATACATTACATATTCGTAAAGTTATTTTATGTAAAGCTAAATAAAATAAATACAATAATAAGTGAAAAAAAATTTTTTAGGTGAAAAATTATATGAAAATAACATTTTTAGGAAGTGGTGGCGGACGCTTTCGCTACGATAACTCAAAAAAGGATGACTGGTGGATTTAGACTCGATGATATAGATGGGAAGAACATTCACATCGATCCGGGGCCCGGGGCCCTAGTTAGAACATACCAGTTTGGATTGAATCCTCTAAACTTAAATGGAGTCCTTGTTTCGCACTGCCATACTGATCATTATACTGATGCAGAAGTACTGATAGAAGCTATGACTAAGGGAATGACTCGTAAAAAAGGCTTATTAATTGGAAGTAGAAGTGTAATAAACGGATTTGAAAAATGGGGTCCAAGTATATCTAATTATCATCTTAGCAAACCACAGGTCACTGTTTTAGAGGCAGGAGAATCTAAAAAGGTAGGTAAACTCAATATCACTGCTACCAGAACCAAACACGGAGACCCTAAAGCAGTAGGATTTAAATTTCAACTAGATGACTTCACCTTAACTTACACTTCTGATACAGGCTACTTCAAGGATCTGCATAGAGAATATATAGATACAGATGTATTACTCGCTAGTGTAATAAGGCCAGGTAATGATAGATTGCACGGACACATGTGTGCTGATGATTTTGGAAAACTTGTAAGTGAGGTTTCTCCTAAATTAGCTATAATGACTCACCTTGGGATGAAATTAATAATGAACAATCCAGAACAGGAAGCGGCGAGGATACAAGAACATACGGGAATAAAAACCATAGCTGCACGTGATGGTTTAAAACTTAATTTAGATGACTTCAAACCAAAACAACAAACCTTGGATGAATTCTAGAAAATTTTTTAACCTTACCTTTTTTTTAAATTGATTATAAAATTATAAAAAAAAATAAATAATAAAAAGAAATATCCCATAATTTATTTGTTTAAGTATTTATTGCCTCGGTGGCTTAGTCCGGTATAGCGCGGGATTCGTAATCCTGAGGTCGCGGGTTCAATTCCCGCCCGAGGCTTCAAAAATAAGTAATTTTTATGTTTTCAAACATGATTTTTAGTGAATTATTATTCCATCTCCCTTATCTCATCCACCACAAATTTACCACCACAACTACACTCCTCGATTAAATCTCCAAGTTCATAGGGTGGAAGATCACTTTCCACTTCAAAGATTCGCTCCTCATCACAAGTATCACATCTAGCTATTATAAACCAGTCCATTTAAAAATCCTCCATTATTTCTAAATTCACAAAAAAAATTCTATCTTATCATGTACGTATTAATCATATAAATTTTTAAATCTTAGATGGATGGATGAAACCACTCCTCAGAAGATGATCCACCAACACCATAGCCACCGACGCCTCTGCAACGGCAGTGACCCGAGGGCAGATGCAGGGGTCGTGCCGTCCCATTATTCGAATTTCAACATCCTTACTACTATTTAAATCAACAGTTTCCTGAACTTGTGAAATAGAAGGGGTTGGTTTAACTGCTATTCTAACTACAATAGGCATTCCATTTGATATACCACCTAATATTCCACCCGACTGATTTGTGATGGTTTTTATTTTCCCATTTTTTGTAACATAGTATTCATCATTATTCTGATATCCAGTTATATGGGCAACTTCAAATCCTGCCCCAATCTCAACTCCCTTCACAGATCCAATAGCCATCATGGATTTAGCCAGATCAGCGTCCAATTTATCAAATACAGGCTCACCTAATCCCACTGGCGGATTAATAACCAATGTTTCCACAATTCCGCCGATGGAGTCGCCTTTAGACTTAAGTTTGATAATTAACTCCTCCATTTTACGTGCGGCTTGAGGATCGGCACATTTAACAGGATTATCCTCAATTTTAGACTCAATATGATTAATATCCACTTTATCTGCTTTTATATCTCCAATTTGAGTAACATGGGATATTACTTTGATCTCTAATAATTCAAGAAGCTTCTTGGCAACTGCACCGCCTATAACATGGCCGATGGTAACTCTACCACTTCCTCGACCACCTCCAAGGTAATCATAATTACCGTACTTGGTTTTCCAAGTGTAATCTCCATGCCCTGGACGGGGGATGTTTTTAAGTGCTTCGTAAGTAGATGAATCAAATTCACGATTGTAAACCACTGCCGCAATAGGTGTACCGTCTGTTTTGTCCTGAAATAATCCGGATAATATTTGAACTTTATCTTTTTCACTGCGAGAAGTGGTAATTTTGCTGGTACCGGGTCTTCTCTTGTCAAGTTCTTTTTGTATATTTTCTACACTCAACTTAATTCCTGCGGGACAGCCGTCAATTACAGCTCCCAGAGCCACACCGTGACTGGAGCCGAAGGTGGTAACTTTGAAAATATTACCGGTGGTATTTCCTGACATTAAATTCTACATCCTCTTTAATTATTTAAATTCTTTAATTCAAACTTGTTTCATAGTCCATGGAACCCATAATACGACTGCTATCGCCGTTACAACCACAATTGACATGATAAAACTGCTATGTTTTGAAGAATACCATAAAGCGACCAAATATAATAACCATAAGGCTAAAAATAGAAGCCATCCTAAACCTAAGGCAATAGAGGCGTATATTTTTTTATATCCGGTTGTGCTTTAACCATTGAATCTTTCATTCCTTTATATTTTATAGTAAATATAATTAATATATGGAATCTATCTCTATTTATTATTATTATTTTGTAGAATAGAATCGATGCTAATGAAAATAAGTTTTAATAATTAAGAAAAAATTTATTAATTTGTAATTTATTTATAATATTTACCTGTAAGTTCTTTAATGATTAGTTCAATTACGCCAGTACCTTCTATTTTAGTATCGGATATTTTTGTTCCATTGAAATGAGGAGCGTATTTTTCCACAATCTTATTAAGCACAATTTCTTTCAAATTATAATCCTTAACAAGTGCTGCTGTACCCATAATAACAACACTTTCATATTCTGTATTCACATTACAAGGCGTTTCCCCAATATTAAAACCTTCCATGAAATAAGTTTCAAAGCATACTTTTCATTCGCCAAAATATTACTGATCTTCTGTCCTATGGGCAAACCGTGAATGTAAACTTTACCATTATGGTAAATGAAATGCACCGGAATAACATAAGGATATCCATTCTCATTTATAGTAGCAATATTACCTACAGGTGCTTTTAATAAGATTTCCTTTATTTGCACATCGTTTAACTGATGTTTACTCATTTCGATTTTGCATAAAATTAATTCTCCCATATCAAGATTTAAGTTTTATAAGCTAGTATAAAAAAAAATTTGGACAACTTTTTCCTGACAGATCAATAATTAACTATTTTACATATAAAGCTTCATCATTTTAATTATTATATTAATTTAAAATTCGTATAAAAAACATTAAAACTTTTAAAAAATTTTATTATTCACCATAAACATGTAAAAAAAAATTTTTTTATATTAAAGTGAAAAAAAATGCAAGACCTAATAATTAAAATATATGAAAAACTCTACAAACTTTACGGTCCTCAAGGATGGTGGCCCATAAAAAACCATCATGGTACAAACCCAACAAAAACAGGAGCTACTAGAGGTTATCACCCTGAAAATTATGATATACCTAAACAACGGAATGATATATTTGAAGTAATTCTCGGAACAATTTTAACGCAGAATACAACCTGGCTGCAGGCTAATAACGCATTAACCCATCTAAACCAGTTAAATGTAATAGAACCTGAAAAACTATTAGACTTAGATGATACAACTATTAAAGCTGCGATTCGTTGCGCGGGATTTTTAAATCAAAAATCAATCTATTTAAGGGAAATTACCGAATTTTTCATTAAATTAAAAGGCAGAATTCCAACAAGAAAAGAATTACTGAAAGTTAAGGGAGTTGGCAATGAAACCGCTGATTCAATTCTTCTTTATGCCTATAAACAGCCCGAATTTGTGGTGGATGCATATACTAGAAGAATTTTTAGTCACTTAAAAATTGTTGATGAAAGAATAAATTATATGAAATTGAAACATTTTTTTGAATCCAATTTACCAAGTGATGTGCCTGTTTATCAGGAGTATCATGCTTTGATTGTAGAGCATGCTAAAAGATATTACAGTAGAAAACCGTATGAAGATACAATTTTAAATGAATTTAGCATAAAATAAATAATGGTTCTAAAATTAAAAATTTCGATTTAATTCAAAACAAAAATTTCAATAGATTATTGTCCTGCGGGACAGTTTTTAATGCAATTGAAGCAAACATATTGTGAACCTAAAGTTAATTCATCATATAATTTCCTAAACTTATTATCTTGGATCATCATTTCCTGCTCTTCAGGTGAGCTTTTAGCGAATTTCATCCAAAACTGCATATTTCCAACAAATCCATAGGGTCTGCACTTAAACATGCATTTCATTACGTCAGTTTTTTTTTCTTCATCCAACGCATTAACCGGACATTGATTTACACAAATATCACAATCTATACATAATTCCTCTTCAATTGGAGAATCAGATTTAATATTTAGATTAGTTATAATAGCCGTAAAAACTACTTTTGTACCCATTACAGGGTGAATCACCAAATTATGCCTGCCGAAGCATCCAAGACCCGCAGCAACAGCAGCATGCCGTAAGGAAACATCTGCAAATATCAGACCTGTTTCAGTATTCCTATTTACCGGAGTCATGTTAGGTATACTTATTACCGTGGCTTTGAATTTCTGCTTTAAAAAACGAGATATTTTATAAGTACATAAATCTGCGAAATCTGATAGAATTTTACTACCTGCTGATGCAATTTGTATATTTTCACTTTCACAATTATCCAGTTGTTGAAAAGCTAAAACTATAATAGTACTTGCTTTGGGATAAATTTCTTTTATAGGGGGAGTATTAGGACTAATATAACTTTCAACTGAAGCAAAACCTATATCATCAACTCCAACGTCTTTTGCATAATCCTTTATTTCGTTTTTCATACTTTTACTCTTAACAAATTCTAAATTTTTAGCAAAAACAATTTTTTACAGATTTATTATTACCTAATTTAATTTTATATATGTTATAATTAGCGTGAAATGTGAAATTCCTTTATAAACTGCTAATTCTAAACTAATTTTTTGTTAATCCTCGCGGTATATCCTCGAAGTACTCTTTTATTAATGTTTTACGCGTTGAGAGGTAATAAATGAAATATTTATTATCTCTGATTGTTCCTTTGATTTGCAAAATAACAAAAAATAACTCGGATAAATTACAAATAAACTTTTCAATAATTTTATGAAAATTTTTTTTATGAAAAATAATTTTCTTAATTTTCTTAATATATTAATAAATCTGTATTTATAGTAATTTTGTAGAATCTGATGCTAAAACTTAAGTTAATTAGAGTTAACTATTGATTAAATGTATAAACTAATTGATATTTATTAACTGGGTGATAATCTGTGTCTGAGTTTTTATTTCAAGAAGATGTTTCTATAGTCCTTTGTGGTGAAGCAGGTCAGGGTATTCAAACTATAGAGTCCATATTAATCCAGTCAGTTAAACTTGGAGGACACCATGTTTGTTCCACAAAAGAGTACATGTCTAGAGTTAGGGGAGGAGAAAACTCTACAGAAATACGTGTATCTTCAAAGAGAATATGCGCATATGTCAATAGGATAGATATATTAATTGCAATAAGTAAAGGAGCCATATATCACCTTAAAGAGAGGATATCTAACGATACTATCATAATTGGGGACGATGAAACTTTAAAACTTGTGGAAAAAGAAGATGTAATAAAGATTCCCTTTCTAAAAACTGCAGAATACATTGGAGGCCCGATATTTGCAAATGTAATTGCTGCCGGGGTGATTTCAAGGATTTTAAATATTGATAAAGAAATTTTTAATGAATGCATAACCGCGATGTTCGAAAGAAAAGGAGAAAAAATCCTTAAAGGGGACCTTAAAGCGGGTGAAGAAGGCTATAAAGTTGGAGAAAACATTTTAAAATCAGGTAAAATCAAAATTGAAATAGAAAAAAACCCCAAAATTAGAGACGAACTTCTATTAGATGGAACAGAAGTTGTAGGAATGGGATGCATTGCAGGAGGTTGCAGATTCATGGCATCTTATCCTATGACTCCATCATCCACACTTCAAGTTTTCATTGCTAAATACGGGGGAGAATTTGATATAATTTTTGAGCAATCCGAAGATGAAATAGCAGCCATAAACATGGGGATCGGTGCATTTTATGCTGGTGCAAGAGCACTCGTAGCAACATCTGGAAGTGGATTTGCACTTATGGAAGAGGGTGTAGGTCTATCCAGAATCAATGAGACTCCCTTAGTAATATATGTTGGCCAACGTCCGGGTCCTGCTGTTGGACTGCCCACTCGGACGTCTCAGGAAGATTTAGATCTCACACTTTATGGACATGGCGAAACTCCTAAGATCATATTTGCTCCCGGTAACCTTGAAGATGCATTCCATCTATCTCAAAGAGCATTTAATATTGCAGATAAATATCAAATTCCTGTTTTTATACTTTCAGATCAGTATTTTGCAGATATATATTACAATTTACCTTCAATTTACCTGAAAAGCGTTGAAATTGAACATCATATTGTAAAAACTGATGAAAATTATAAAAGATATGAATTAACTGATGATGGAATATCACCGCGTGGTATTCCTGGATTTGGGGATGGACTGGTGGTTGTAGATCCACATGAGCATGATGAAGAGGGACATATAACAGAAGACCAAAATTTAAGGACTAAAATGGTGGAAAAACGCATTAAAAAACTTGATGGAATCAAAAAAGATTCAATTCCTCCAGAACTTATTGGATCAATTGATTATAGTATTCTAGTTGTAGGTTGGGGATCAACTTATGGAATCATAAAGGAAGCCTTAGATAACCTAAAAAGAGAGGATATTGCTTTTTTATACTTCAAACAGGTTTATCCTTTACATGATAGTACTAAAAAATATCTTGATAAAGCTAATAAGACTATTATTTTTGAAAATAATGTTGAATCCCAATTTGCTAATCTTATTAAACTTCAAACAGATTTTATAATTGATAAAAATGTTTTAAAGTATAATGGGAGGCCTTTTTCTGTTGAAGAAGTTACAGAAAGCTTAAAAAGCTTCATGGAAGTGTTTTAAATGAAACCAGAAGTATTTGATGTTGAAAATGCGGATATTGCGTGGTGTTCGGGTTGTGGGAATTTTTCAATTCTTAGTACCTTAAAAATAGTTTTAGCTGAGCTTGAAATTGATGCTCGTGAACTAGTACTTGTATCTGGAATAGGTCAGGCAGGGAAACTTCCACATTTTCTTAAATCGCATACATATAACAGCCTTCATGGCAGATCTCTTTCTCCTGCAACAGCGATAAAAGCAGTAAACAAAGATCTTAAAGTGATAGTTACAAGTGGTGATGGAGACATGTATGGGGAGGGAGGAAATCATTTCATGCACACTATCCGTCGAAATCCAGATATAACTTGTATTGTGCATAATAACATGGTTTACGGCTTAACCAAAGGTCAAGCGTCTCCTACAACCCTGCGGGGGATGAGAACATCTTTTCAGGTTGAAGGAGTATCAGAAGAACCTTTTAATCCATTAGTAGTTGCTCTAGCTCTTGATGCATCATTTGTTGCAAGAACTTTTAGTGGAGATATTGAACATATGAAAGAGACCTTCAAATCAGCGATAAATCATAAAGGATTTTCACTTGTGGATGTATTCCAACCATGTGTGACTTTCAACAAAATAAACACTTATCAATGGTTTAAAGAAAACACTTATCATCTTGAAGATTTCCATGATCCTACAATAAAAATGAAGCATTTAAGAGAGTCATGGAAAAAAATAAATATCCTTTAGGAATTTTCTACATAAATAAGGATAAAAAAACATTTGAAGAGACTTTAAAAGTTTACACTGAAGATGAATCGCCATTATATGAAAGAGAAGTAGATATACATAAATTAGAGAATTTGATTGAATCTAGAAGGAGAATTTAAACGTTTCTTAATTTTACTCCTATTTTCATTTAAATGAGATTAAAATTTTTTTTTAAAGTCGTAACTAATTGAAATATAACTTTAAAAATTAATAATTACTGTCAAAAAATATACGAGTATAAAATGTCAAACTTATATAAAATTATTAAAAAGATAGTGATAAAAAATGGAGTTCCCCCTAACGAGAATGCGCAGGCTTAGAAAGAATGTTCAAATAAGAAAAATCTTAAGAGAAACTAGGATCAATCCTGAGGATTTAATTTATCCTCTTTATATTAAGGAAGAGTTAAAAGATGGTCAAAAGGAACATATTGACACTATGCCCGGTCAATACAGGTATTCTCTTAATGATGCTGTCAATGAAGCTAAAAGATTAGAGGAATTAGAATTATCCTCTGTACTGCTTTTCGGTATGCCCCTAGATAAGGATGAATGGGGATCATCAGCATATGATAAGGATGGTATAATTCAAAGGACAATTCATAAATTAAAGGATGAAACAGAGTTAGTAGTCATCTCCGACGTCTGCATGTGCCAATATACATCTCATGGTCATTGTGGAATAATAAGAGATGACAACGTTTTGAATGATGAAACTCTCCAATATCTCTCCAGGATAGCTTTAAGTCATGCTGAAGCTGGGGCGGATATTGTAGCACCTTCAGATATGATGGATGGAAGGGTGAAAGCTATCAGAAAAACGTTAGATGAGAATAAATTCACTGAGACTTTGATAATGTCTTATGCTGCTAAATATGCTTCATCATTTTATGCCCCATTCCGTGATGCAGTTTGCAGTGCACCTTCTTTTGGTGATCGTAAAACTTATCAAATGAGTCCATTTAATGTGAATGAGGCTTTAAGAGAGGTTGAATTGGATATAAAGGAGGGTGCGGACATTGTGATGGTTAAACCTGCTTTACCTTATCTTGATGTTGTTAAAGCTGTTAAGGATAAGTTTAAAATGCCCACAGCGGCTTATCAGGTTAGTGGTGAATACTCCATGATTATGGCAGCTATAAATGCTGGTTACTTGACAAATGATTCTATAATTGAATCTTTATCGTCTATTAAACGGTCTGGGGCGGATTTAATCATATCTCATTTCACTCCCTGGTTTTTAGAGAATCAAGAATCAGAGTGCTGAGTATAAAAACATTATAAAAAAAATGGAGTGACGATTATTTTGGATCCGGATTTAGTGGCTAAAATTGCTCAAATTGCATCGGTTTTAGAGGTTAGTGGTTATCCGAAGCCAGGAAATGTTCATCGCACCCAAGATTTTGAGGATATGGTCTTTGAAGATTTCCTTATAAGTGGCATTGTCGTTGGAGACGTAATGAAGAAAGCCGCAGAGAAGGGTGCAAAATATAAAGACAAACCAGATTCATTATATAAAATTGGATTAGGAGAATTAATTAAGGAAGCTGTAGAGGAAACTAATAAATGGATAGCTAATAATACTAACTTGGGTATAATAATGCTTCTAACACCGTTATCCGCAGCAGCTGGTATGACTGATAATTTCCTAAAACTTAGAGATAATATAGATAAAATTATGAGAGCCACTACCTCAAAGGATGCTTTAAATCTTTATGATTCAATTAATATTGCCGATGCTGGTGGTATGGGTGAAAGAGATGAATTAGATGTGGGAAGTGAGAAAGCAAAAGAAGAACTGCTTAAAAATGAGATTAACATGTTCCAAGTGCTTGATATATCCTCTGAATGGGATATGTTATCATTCGAACTCACAAACCAGATGCCAGTGACTTTTGAAGTGGGATTCCCATTATTTAAGAATGTTAAAATGAATTATGGAATTAATAAAGCCACAATTCAAACTTTCCTCACAATTCTCTCAGAATTCCCTGACACACTTATATCCCGTAAATATGGAGTAAATGTGGCAATGGAAGTATTAAATGATGCTAAAAATATACTAAATACAGGTGGAATATTAAATGAGGAAGGATATAAGTTACTAAAGAACTTTGATCAAACACTAATATCAAAGAAACTGAATCCTGGAACAACTGCAGATTTAACTGCATCATCAATTATGGTCGCGTTATTAGAGGAGTATACAATAAAAAAAATTTTAATTAAATAAACATTAATTTAAAATTAATAAAATTTTTTAGGGGATACTATAAATATGCTGCAAAGTATAATTAACGAGTTACACATCTACGAGAAAAAGGTATTGAAGGCGATAAAGGATGCAGAAGGCATAACCACACCAGATGAAGTTGCACGATCTCAAAATCTCAATATCAAACAAGTTATGAGTGCTGCAGGTGCCCTATCTTCAAAAGATATTATAAAAGTCCAGAAGGATGTTCATAAATTTATAAGTTTATCCCATGATGGAAAAATTTATGCAAAAGAAGGATTACCTGAGAGAAGAATATTAAGTTCTTTAAAAGAAGATAAACACATATCCATGGCGGATGTAACTCAAAAATCAGGTGTTAATCCGAATGATGTTAATATTGCTATTGGCTGGCTAATGCGTAAAAAATGGGCTACTATGGATAAAGGAATTATTAAATTAAACAGTAAGGGTGAAGAAGCATTACCTACTAAGTATCCGGATGAAAAATTATTGGATGCTCTTGTACAGGAAGGGCACTTAATGGTTTCTAATTTATCATCAAATCTGAAAGAAGGATTTGAATCACTGAAGAAGAGAAAAGGCATTATAAAAATTAAAGAAGAATCAAGCTATACATTCAAAATCACACACAAAGGTCAAGATTTATTGGATATTGGATTTGAAATACGAGAAGAAGCTACTCAATTAACACATGAAAATTTAAAGACGGGTTCCTGGAAGTCACTGCAATATAGAGAATATGATGTTAACGCAGAGTATCCTGAGGTTTATCCGGGGAAAATACATCCCTTGCAACGGATTATTGAAGAAGTAAGGAGTATATTCATTAAATTAGGATTCACAGAATCGAAGGGAACCATCCTGGAATCTGCATTCTGGAATTTCGACTGCCTATTCCAACCCCAGGATCACGCCGCCCGGGAGATGCAGGATACTTTCTACATTAAAACACCAATGATCACTAAATTGCCGGGAGATGAACTCGTACGAAGAGTTTCCAGGGTTCATACGGATGGTGGAGATACAGGCTCTGAGGGATGGGGTTATACTTGGGATGAGGAGGTGGCTCGACAATCAGTGCTGCGCACTCACACCACCTGTGTATCAGCTCGATTCCTGAAAAATAATAAGCCCCCACTTAAAATGTTTAGTGTAGGCAGAGTTTTTCGACGAGAAACAATCACATATAAACATTTACCAGAATTCCATCAGGTAGAGGGTATTGTAGCTGCGGAGGATATAAACTTCCAGAATTTACTTGGTATTTTAAAAGAATTTTATCGTAAACTGGGTTTTGAAGTAAGATTCAGACCCGCTTACTTCCCCTACACTTACCTCTCTACGGAATGTGAAGTTTACCTTCCTGAAAAAAAGTCATGGATAGAGCTTGGAGGATCGGGAATGTTCCGTCCCGAAGTTTTAGAACCATTAGGAGTGGAAACTCCCGTAGCCGCGTTTGGCTTGGGAATAGAAAGATTAGCCATGATCAGATTGGGAATTAAAGATATAAGAATGCTCTACCAAAGCGACCTCGGCTGGCTTCGGAATCTACCAGTAACACAAGGCGTTAAATATGATTAAATTTTTTTTCAAAAATCAAAAATCTTTTTTTTACTTCCTTTAACTTACTTTTTATCCTTTGTTGGAACATACAGTGTTATCTGACTTTTAGGCAGCCAAATATCATCGGTATGTGGTGGCTGGCCCACCTGCAAAAGGATTGCTTTATTAGTTTCTTTTTGCACTGTACCACTGACTTTAGTTTGCACACCTTTATCATTGGCTAACCATTCAGGGATCTTATAAGTTACTAATTCCCCTAATTCATCATCCTCTGTTTCACCGCCATGATCTTCTCGTAGAACAGATAAAATTTTATCATAAGTAGAATGAAGGATTTCTTTTCCATCCTCATCCTCGAAAGTTAGTGTGTCTCCGGGTTGGACTACTATTTTAACCATATTTCATCGGCCTCCTAAAGCTGGTTTAATTTCTCCAGACTTCACCATCTCTACTAATTGGATTTTAACTCTAATCAAATCTTTATTTGCTATGTCTGGATCACTTTCCGCCATCCGGATAATAGATCCATCAGTTATTGGTTGATACTGATCTTCCAGCAACTCTGTATAATGTTCAATTATATTTTTTGCTTCAATATCTTCTCCAAATGCCAGTGTTGGACCATTTTTTTTATTATTATTCTTATTGAATACGAATTTTTTGTTTAATGTTTCAGTTTTACCTATCCAGGAATAGACGTCAAATAATTTTAAAGCAGTTTTTTTAGGATCAGTGTTGTTTATATCTCCCTTATAAACGATCTTAACCTTATGTCCTATAGGTATATCTTCCATTGAATTGTTTAAGCCGTCATTACCATAGACAGTGACCTTACCCCTTACATTCACTGGATGATTTGATTCCAAGCAATATTTATAATTAGGTTTTCCTCTAAACAATGTAGATTCTCTTTTAAGATATTTCCCTTCGATTTCATCACCAACATTAACCGCCTTCCAAACACTCTTCACCGGGATTTCAAACCATCCTTTTTGTCCTTCATATCCATTTTTAACCATACTGAAAATCACCTATTTTCACATTATAACTTGTTTAAGTGTAAAAAAATTTCTTTTATTATCCTATTTTCTAATTTTTTTAACTAATTATTGGATAAACACAAAATAAAATTTAAATGAACTAATAAATTTCTTTTGTTCTGGAAATGATTTATAATTTTTTTCTAAATTAACAAATAATTTTCATAATTCATAATAATGTATTTTAGATAAATATTATAATGGTCCCCATTTTTTTTCATGATAGAATTTTTCATAGCTTTAAAATTTCATACAAAAAGTCAAGTTTCACTTTATTAAAAAATTAATATTAATTTTTTTTTACTTTTCAGTTTCCATAATTTATATGAAAAAACTTAAGAACTTACTGAATTATTTGTTTTATTAAATAAGATAACTTATAAAAATAGGATAAGAATTAATATTTGATTACTTACTATTCTTAGCTAATTTTATCTTATTATTTTTATTCATTTAACTAAAAAATGATAAGATCGGAAAATTTTATTGAAAAATGAGGATTTTAATATATATCAAACAGATAAAATACACTGATTTTTACAAAAATCAAAAAAAATGACTAGTTTGATTTGAGATTGACTTCGTTAAACTTCTATATAACGCAGTACAATTTCAGCTGTAAAAAAAATGTACCAAAATAAATTGGAAATAAGACACGGATGATGAATTGAAGGGATAAAATTATACTAAATTTAAAAAAATATAAAAAAGTTGGAATAAATAAAAAAATGGAATGGGGGAGGTTTTAATTTAATCATCCCCCTATTTTTTTTTTAGATATTCTAGATTTCTAAGATTTTCTAATAAAAACTTATTTTCCTAGCAGTTTATCTATTAAGGATTCCAAATATTTGTCTTGTTTTTCCAGATCAGTGATTTTCTCTTGATCTTTCTTAATTGTAGCTATGATAAATTTTTTACCTGAGCATACTTTTCCTGTTTCGTAGAGCAGGAATCTGTTTTTCAAGGTTATTATCTACTTTGGAAAGTCCTTGGATATCTGCCTGATTTATTTTTATTTTAGCTCCAAATTCTGTATTTCCTTGTCTTTAGTGGTATTGGTGGTATTCACTGAAGTATTGGTTATACTATGGTTTACTGAAGGATATGTGAAAGTATTATTCACTAATTTAGTATAATTCGTAGTGTTCACTGGATTGTTCGTTGCATTAGGTGTTGTGGCATAAATAGGTGCTGCACTGGCCACAATAACAAACATGCATAGTAAAGCCATTTTTCTCATCGTATATCACCTCCGTTAAGTCTCCGTGATATAACATCAGCCAAGCATTATTAAAATAGTTTTCCAATTTTATACCCAAATTATCCCCTAATCATTCAAAAAACCCCTTAAAATAAAAATTAGTGATAATTAATAAAAATTTATGTAAAAAATAATAAATAATATTTCTATCATTTAGAAGCAGTTACGATAAAAGCACTTACACTTACTTGCTCCCACTCAAATCCTTTAAAACCTGAATTAACCAATAATTCACGGATTTCAGCTTCCGAATAAACTCTAACATCACCATCTTTAGTGAAAGGTATCAATAAATTACCCAATTGCCTTAAGGGCTTGGGAACAGATAGATCTGCAATTATAATATGCCCCTCCTGCTTAAGCACTCTCTTAAATTCTAATAAAACATTTCCAGGATGAGGATAATGATGAAAGGAATCCGTACAAGTAACCACATTAAAACTTTCATCATCAAAAGGTAAACTTTCTGAGTCCCCCACTCTTAAATCAGCCTTCTCACCCAGTTTATCCCGGGCAATCTCCAGCATATCCGGTGAAAGATCAACCCCTGCAATTTGGGCATCATATTTTGAAGAAATTAGAGATAAGAGATTACCCGTACCACAACTTACATCTAAAAGCTTATTAAATGACAACTGATCTAATTTATGGAGCACACTATCATGAAGTTTTTTACCATGCTTACCATAATAACTAGAATCATATCTTTCAGCTTGTTTATTGAAACTCTCCCGTGATTCCTCTTTATAATCACTGGCCTTTTTCTTTAACATGAATTTTTTCTCCATTAAAATATAAACATTTACTATTAACGAAACATCCTCACTATACAGTTCAAAATTTAGAAGCTAAATTCTAAATACTTCAAAATATATTTTTTTTTACTTCTTTTTCCCAGCCATATTATGCATATTTTATATTTTTTCTTGTAATTTTTGAAAATCAGTTAGCAATATAAGCAGATTAAATCCTTTCTCGGTAATCATGTAATCACCACGTTCATGTCGCTGCAGTATTAGATTACATTCAACCAGTTTTTGTATATGGAATAGTAAATTACCGCCTCTTAATCCTGTTAGTTGAGAGAGCGCAGAGAAGGTCATGGTGTCGGAGGCCATTGATTTAAGTATCTGCAGCCTCTGTTTGTTTGATAAAGGTTCAAGGATGCTTTTAACTATAATCTCCTCAGGAATAGCTGAAATTTCTGGTCTTTTCTCTTCATTATTACTGTAGATCTGAAGTGATCTAATAAGACTTAATTGTTTATTAAAAAGTGAATTAACTTGAGAGAAACAAACGTCACATTTATCAAAGGGTGCATTTTTTCTAATTTCATTTAATTCCAACCTCTTCTCATTAATAATATTTCCAGAAACATTATCGCTACTGATAAAATCCGCATTGTTCACTAGAAAATCAGAGAATCTAGATTTACAGGTTTCCCTCATTTGACATGGATTCATCATATTATTCTCCAAGTCTTTTTCTATATCATCGACCACATAAGATGTGATTGAATTTAAATAATCTTTCTTTAAATTAGTTAACATTAATTCAAGATATTCTTTATTGGATCTTTCCATTAATCGTTTAATATCTTGGTGTATTGCATCTAATTTGGCGTTGATATCCACCATCTTTTCACTGTAAAGTTTATTCACTTTTTCCATGTTTAACATTTTTTTATTCATAAATAATAAAGGTTCCTGTTAAAACCTTAAAGGTCATTTTAGTAATTAAAATATATTTAGTATATTTTACTGACCATTAAGTATATTATATTCTCACGTTGAACTATTATTATATAAAAAAAAATTCAGGGAGTGTTATTTATGGTATTGAGCACAGAAATGATGGATGCAATTGAAAAAAATAATATAATATTTTTAGCCACTGCAAACAAGGATTACACGCCTAATTTAGTTCCAATAGGACTTGCAAAGCCCTTAGATGATGAGACAGTGTTATTAGTCGCTAACTTCATGAATAAAACATATGAAAATCTCAAAGAGAATCCTAAAGCAACAATCGTAGTTGCGGACGTTACTAAATGCCCCTATCAATTCAAAGGTAAAGTAGAGATACATGAATCAGGTAAATATTTTAATGATGCTGTGGAGTGGGCAAAAAGCGTAATGGCCCAACTCAACCCCAAAGGTGCAGTTTTACTCAAAGTAGACGAAATATACTCCGTACAACCTGGTCCAGATGCTGGCAAAAAAATAGAATGAACTTTAATATTTAAATTCATACTAGACATAAAATCACAGGCGAATGTTAAATGATGGTTAAATTCGATTTACAACATTTCTGTTGTGACCCTAAAGGCTGTAAAATAGAAATAGAATATGGAAAAATGAGTGATGCAGAAGAATAAATAGGGAGCTTGCTATTAGCCATCAATTGCGTTTCTTAAATTAATAAAATATTAAATGTAGGAAGAAAAAAAATGAAAGTTAAAGAAGAGATACATGCACAAATAGTTGGAGCACTCGCCGGGACTAAATTCCCCATAAAAACCCCTGAAGCACTTCTAGCAGCATTTCCTCAAGGTGCAGAAACCACCTGCAAAGCAGATGGAGTAGAACTTAAAGCAGGAGATGCAGGTAAAGTACTTAAACCTGATGATTTCCCATTTAAAAGTGCAAAAGAAGTTGCAGACGTAATAGTGGAAAGAGCGGGGTTATAAAAAAATCCTATCCAACATTTTTTTAATATAAAAGTACATAACAATAGTTAAAAAAAATAGGAGTTCATGAAACATGATAATACAAATTTCCGATGCAATGGGTGATGATGAAGAAAAAGAAATCGAATCAGAAAAAATAACAGGTGGAGAATTACTAAAAAAACTGGGAATATCAACATTCGAAGCAACAATCATGAAAAACGGTAATATTGTACTTGAAAGTGAAATCCTCACCAGTAAAGATAAAATAAAAATCCTAAAAATGATTCACGGAGGTTAAAATTAAATAAAATTTTTTTTATTAAAAAAAAAAAATAACACTGGTCAATAATCTGAGTCGAAATAATAGAAATTTCACAATCCCTACATAAAATGATAAATAGTGATTGAATAATTATTAATTACTAATTTTTCCATAAAAAAAAATAATATAAGACAATTATTAATATAGAAAGTTTTAGAGGAAATACTAATATTTTCAAGTTTATTAGGTGCAACATAGATGATTTCTAATCTAAAAAAAATTATCCTTTTCAACAATAATACCTCTTATAATAATCTTAACTATTCTTTCACTGGGAATTTTAATTCCCATATTATCTATGATAATTTTCGGGGCTATATTATCCTATTATGTCCGTTATATAGCTAAAAAAGTTAGAATCTATATTAAAAATGATACTTTATCCGTGTTCCTGGGAATGATCATATTAGCTGTTCCCGTTATTTTATTATTATATTTCACTTTCAGCCAGTTTGTAATCATTGCAGGGTCCTTCTTCGGCTCCTTACAGCATGCTGCTACAGGTAATTCCACCATGAACATGACCCAGATAAATGATGCTGTCCAAAATCTCGGTTTACCCAGTAATATTTCCCTAAACCTAGCGGATACAATAAAAACTGGGATCACACAGTTTATTTCGTATATCGCAGGATTAACAGTATCTTTGGTAAGCTCCATTCCATTTTTAGCAGCTCAAGTTCTCATATTAATCTTTTCAGTATTCTATTTTGCCCGAGACGGTGATAAAGTAATTCAACATAAAAGACATCATTCCTGATAAAGATAAGGAGTTCTACCAGCAAATATTCAACAGTGCTGACGATGTTCTAAAAAGCATCATTATAGGTAACGTTATTCCTGCTGTAATCCTAGGAGTACTCTCCGGAATTTTATATTTCTTCCTAGGATATCCTTACGTGATTTTATTAGCCATTATTAGCGGTATAGCCATGTTTATACCTATAATTGGCCCATGGATAGTTTATGGGGCTATTGGAATTTTCAGCATTCTCATCGGAAACACCGCACAAGGCGTGCTGGTCATTCTATTCGGTTGGATTATTGAAACCTCAACAGACTTTTACATCAGACCTAAAATTGCAGTTCAATACTCTGAAATCCATCCACTAGTCTTTTTATTAGGTTTCATTTACGGTGCAGTGACACTGGGCATTCCCGGTCTATTCATAGGGCCTTTAATACTGGGAATCACATGCCGCCTATAGAGTGTATCGTAAAGAAAAAGTAACATAAAACCAAGTATATAAAAAAAATTTTTTAAGAATTTATTTTTTATGGGTTAAATTCATCCTTGGAATTCTTCAGGTATAACAGCTTCTGCATCTCCCGCTGAGCATTTAGGGATGGCCATTATTAAATTATTTATTCGTTCATATGGCACTGAAAGGAATAATATGTCTGAATCAAATTTCTGGTTTCTCCTCGCCGTCCAATCACCCATAGATAAATTAGTCAATCCAGTCATTATACTATAAGATATTGCGGTATGACATAAGGACCCTATAATTTCTTGTTTAGGTGATACACCATCCCAGTAAGTATCCAAAGTTATAAGGCGGCAAGCCTGTTCCGCATTACATAAGAATAACACGATATCTGGTCGTATATCCGTTTTATCAAGGGGGCATATTACAATTCTATCCGCCAATCCCGTGGGTGGTGGTGTAGCTAGTGTCTGCATTCTCTCAAATGATACAATGGAGCTGGTGAGTTTCTCGCCTTTGGTAAGGAACCATTGCAACCTTCTTTTTTGTTCAGATTTAATTTCGGTGAAACCGCAAAATCTACTACCGCCTGGACAAGTGGATACATTTTCATCAATCACAAAACATTCGCCCTCAGCAGAACGTTTTAAAGCATGACAAATAGCTGTTTTCTCATATTTACCGCTTGAAACTTCTTCATTGGTGAAAGAAATAGCTAAAGGTTCATATCTTAATCCTAAAACACTTTTAAATAAATCTGACTGTTCACTAAATTTCATACCAATAATCACCCCAAATTTAAGTATTTTAATATTATATAATTTTATTTGGAAAATAAAAGTTAAAAAACTTTTCATAATAATTTTAATACTCTATTTAAATTTTAGTCCCATTTTTTTTTAATTAAGAAAAGAATAGCGTAAAATAGGCATTAAAAATTGATAGTAATATTTTTTATAATTTTAATTAATACACTCATAAAATACATTCTAAATGAATTACATAATATAATAAAGAAAATTTTAATATTAGTTATAATCTAATTAAGCTGTTTTATAGGAGATATTTTATTTATTATGGACACTGAGAAAAAATCGATTGATATTTTGCTGGTTGAGGATAATCCAGGTGATGTAAGACTTATCATAGAAGCATTTAAAGATACGAAAATTCCCCATAATTTAGCAGTTGCATCTGATGGAATTGAAGCTATGAATATATTAAAACGGGAATGTAATTACTGCGATGCAAACCGGCCCAACTTAATAATCCTAGATCTTAACTTACCTAAAAAAAGCGGACGAGAGATCATAAAAGAAATCAAACATAATGATAAATTGAAAATGATACCAATTGTAGTTCTAACAACTTCCAGTGCAGAAGAAGATATAAAGGAAACCTACAAAAACCATGTAAACGCCTACCTAACTAAACCTGTTGATCTAGATCAGTTCATTAATGTGATGAAATCTATTGAATATTTCTGGCTATGTAATGTAAGACTACCCTAAAATTTTTTATATATATTTATATGAAAATGTAAATATCATCATTTTCTTTTACTATAGAAAATTTGTATATTTTTTTAGGATTCGTACGGTCTATCATACATTTTCTTTTTAACACTTTTATCCATCTGATTACCCCATAAAAATCTGCCAAAGTTACACATAACGAATTTAACTATACTTAATGGCATTAATGGTTTTGAAGCAATGAGCATAGCTTCCCGTGGCACTGATTCACCCTTCATAAGAGCTTCAACTGCTATATCCAAACCATTGCAGAGATTTCTAGCCATTCTAAATTTTTCAAGTGATCTACCATCCAATGAAGGACCCATACCAATAGTAACACCACCCGCCCACTCCAATCCGGAATCAGAAGCGAATTTTTTACACATATCCATAGCCAAATCATTATGATGTGGTTCTGGGAAACCACAATTAAATATAGCCATAAACTTTTGTTTCTTCCTTAACGAATTTTTCGTAAGTTTATAAAATTCTTCCAATACTTTAATGGTAATTGAAGGTATACTATCCACATATAATGGTGATACAAGAATCAATATGTCAGAATCTATAGCTTTTGAAACTAATTTATTCAAAGCATCATCAGTTCTTACTTGTTTAACAATAACAATTTTTTCAGCTTTAACTCCATTTTCATGGAATTTCTCTAAAATATACGATACTATGTTATTTGATACGCTTTTTTCTCCTTTGGGGCTTCCCATTAACAAAAAAACCTTAGTATATTCACTCATGATATCACCTTAATCTTTCTTAACATTGCCACACCCTTAACATCATTTATGTCACCGGTAACGACTTCAGCGTGGTTCGCCGGACTGTCCATGTTTATAGCATTTCTATGCACTAATTCTTTGAATATTCTCTCGCTTTCTTCATCATACTGAGGATGGTATCCTATAACTAAAAGCTTCGGATTTTTCTCATATCTTGTTTTATGATGTATTTCTCCATTAATTTTCGTGAAAAGTGGTAATAGATTCGGTATAAGTCTATCTACCATTTTCTTTAATTCAAATGAATATCCTCCGAAGGTTACAGGTGTTAATAATACTAGAAGATCAGATCTTGCCACTGCTTTACATATCTTTACTCCGTTATCCTTCAGAATGCATTGGCCGGGAGTTTTAATCCAGCATCCAAAGCATCCAATGCAAGTGGATAACTTTATATTTCGAAGTTCAACCGTCTCTACTTCCCATCCCCTGTTCTCCAGTTTCTCAACAATGATATTTTCCCAAATATTCAGAGGATTCTCGTCTCTATTAGAACCATTAAGTACTACAGCTTTCATAAAAACTAAACAACCCCTTCCTGCTTCTCTAATGCATGTCTCATCAATTTTAAAGAATGCTCTATAAAATCCTGATTACTCTTACCATGTGTCTCCATGGTATCATCGATATTTTCAGATAACTGCATTATTGCAGATGTTGACTCTACCAAGTATATTGCTGTCATAAAAGTATCTATATCAGTTCTGATTGTTCCATCAACCTTTCCCGTTTCAATGGCATCACACATAATCTCTAAATGATTCTTACCATGTTTTGACAATTTCTGAAGATTCATACAATCCGTACACTCTGAAAATAAGTTATGAGCATACATCATCAGCCTGCAATAATCAGGATATTTCTGATAGAACATACAAAACGCAACACCCGTAGCAAAAATCTTCTCTAAACCAGTTTCTTTAGAATATACTGCCTCTATCATCATTTTATCGAGAATACTCGTACCTCTAACCACAACAGCGAAATAAAGGTCTTCTTTACTCTGGAAATATCTGTATAATGCCGGTTTTGTAAGTTCTAGTTCTGCTGCTATATCATCCATGGTAGTTTTATTGAAACCTTTCAATGAAAATATTTCCTCAGCAACATCAATGATTTCATTACTTTTACGTTCTCTTTCCCGTTTTCTTCTATCTGACATAGTAATTTCAACCACGCACCCTTATTTAGTAAAAAAATTAACTTTCAGGCACAATCCATTAATTAATTCTTGAGTTACTGATAGTAAATTATGTTACCATTAGTAACCAATGTTACTTATAGTAACTTCTGATATTTAAAGATTCACTTTCAAAAAAAAATTTTTTAGAAAATACATTTCAGTTAACATAAAACTTTAACAAAATCAAAAATAATAGGAATTATTAAATTAGATGTTATCTAATTTTGATAGATGAAAAGAAAATAGATTTTGGAGGAAATTATAAAATGGCTACCATAGATAATTTAAAAGAAGCTTTTGCAGGTGAATCACAAGCAAATCGCAAATATCTAGCATTTGCAAAAAAAGCAGATGAAGAAGGATTTCATCAAGTTGCAAGATTATTCAGAGCTGCCGCAGCAGCTGAAACAGTACATGCACACAATCATCTCACAGTAATGGAAGGAATTAAAAGCACAAACGAAAACCTTAAAGAAGCAATCGCAGGAGAAGTACAAGAATTTAAAGAAATGTATCCTTCATTTATAAAAGAATCAGAACAAGAAGAAAATGAAGCAGCTACCTGGACCTTTAATGTAGCCAACAAAGTAGAAGAAATCCACGCAAACCTCTACGAAAAAGCCCTACAAAACTTAGGAGAAAACATCGAAGTCACCTACTACGTTTGCAAATTCTGCGGAAACACCGTAGAAAAAGAAGCTCCAAAAATCTGTCCAATTTGCGGAGCACCCCAAACTGAATTCAAAAAAATTAACTAAATAAACCCCAAATCCACGAAAATAACCAGATCCCATCTTTTTTTTAGACTCAAATAAATTCTCTTTAAACTTATAACTTTTAGATTCACTACTTATTTACATAAAATATTAAATTAAAAAAAAATCAATAAATATCCATATGAGGATGATTTACACTGAAATTTATGATAAACTCTTCTGCTAAAGTAGTTTGGAATATTCTCACTAATTTTGATAGTTTTCTTGAATAATCTACGTTTTTACTATATTTTCGGATGTAATTTTATTATAAATATCATATGTATATATTCAAACAAGATTCATTAAAAAATAAAAAATGGAAAAAATGATTAGTGGATAGTTGCCAACATTGGCCATTGACACGAAATTCCAAACAAATTTTTTTATATTATTAAAAATATAATATTTATTATGAAAGAAGTTTATAGTGAAATTCAGATAAATGCTTCAGCAAGTGTTGTATGGGATATACTTACAGATTTTGAGAAGTTTGGAGAATGGAACCCATTCATTAAGGAAATTTCAGGAACCCTAAAAGAAGGATCTGAACTTAGAATATTTATAGAACCTCCAAATTCAAAGGGTATGGAATTCAAACCAACATTAAAGAAAGTTGAAACTGAAAAAAAAATTCAATGGCTTGGAAAAATATGGATTCCAAAATTGTTCGACGGAGAGCATAGTTGGACTATTAATCAAATTGATGATAATACTGTTTTATTTATCCAAAAAGAAAGATTTACAGGAATATTCATCCCATTTTTCACTAAACTATTAAAAAATACTAAATCTGGATTTGAAATGATGAATCAAAATTTAAAACAAAGAGCAGAGGAAATGATGGGATAAAAACTCAATTTATTTCTTTATAAATTTGTATTATTGTATTTTACAAAAATTTCTAATGATTTAATATTTAATAAAATTCTTTGGAATTGAATTCAAGGCATTATCAGATCATTCCAGAGCTTATTTGTACATTTCAAGTTATTAAATAAGATCATTATGATCAATTAATAAAATAAAATCGCATTTTATAATAATCTACGGTTTTACTTTATTTTTTTAGATGAATATCGTCTAATGTATAATGTGGTTGAGTAATAGAACTATTATCTAATTAATATAATATTTTTCAAATAGTAGCAATGATTATTCATAGTATCTTATAATATATTATAACTGATTTAAAATGTCGTAAAACAAATACTGGGTATCCTTAGATTTATAACTACACTTTAAGGCTATTTTCGATGTACTTTTACGAAAAAAAAGTATTATTGAATTCTTAATAAATTTGATGAAACGATAAGAATTAAGCAACATATGCCTAAATGGATTTTAGATTTCAACATAAATGATTACAAAATTGAAGATTTGGAAAGAATGGATAATGATAACTTCAAAGTTTCAATATCGATTGAAAGGTGAAAAAGCTTTTATTATGTTCATTTATTTGGTGACTATATCATAAGTTACTTCTATAAGCCACTAACCCACTAGAACAATACAAAAATAAGTATTTTATTTAATTCTTTGGTTATTTTATAACGCACCTATTCCATCAATCATTCATCGCAATTAAATGCTATTCACTGATAAATATTTTTGTGGATAGTTTATTTTAATTAGACTTTATTGAGTTTTAATCAACATCTTGTGAATTACTTAAGATAACATTTAAATAAATTTAAATTCATTGTCATTTGATAATTTATCAAATAATCGAATAGTTAATGCATAAATCTATTCTGAATAATTTTAATCTTATTCACTTCGTTATAGATAGCTATGACGAAGTTGATTCAATAAATATCTCCCGGATATATGCAGTTATTTGGTGACTAAAGCTTTAATAGGGGATCAGGTGGACTAAAGAAAGATCCAAATGCAAGTTACAGTAAAACCCTATAATTCAGGAAGTATAACATATAAACCAAAGATTTGGAATTCAAACCTGAAGAGAAAATTAATGGTTAGGATACGGTGATTCGACATTTATTTGATGGTGAGCACAGCCTTATAATTAGAAAAATAGATGAAAATAAGGTTTTATTCATTCAAAAAGAGAAGTTCACGGAAGTCTTAGTACCAATTCTCTCCGGATTATTAAGGAACACTGAAATCAGCTTCAAAATGATGGATGAGGCTTTAAAAAAAAGGAGCCGAAAAAAAATTCAAGGCATAATAAGGTTTATACTACATTCTTTTTTTTTAACTCAAGAACTAAGTTTTCCCATTTACTGGGACAAATTTTTTGCATATTTTAGGACCTAATTACTTGATATTTTTTTTAAAGCTAAAATAATTTAGGCGAAAAAGTACATAAATTACATTGGGAGTTGAAAAGATTTATGAAAAATATAGTAGAAACCGGAATAGAAATGGGTGTTTTTGATACATTAATAGCGGCAGCTAAAGCTGCAGGACTTGTTGAAACGTTAAGCAAGGAAACTTTAACTGTTTTTGCACCTAATGATAATGCATTTGGCAAATTACCTGCAGGAACAGTGGAAGGACTTCTTGATGATAAGGATAAATTAACAGAAATTCTAACTTATCATGTAGTTGCTGGCAAGCATCTGTCTTCAGAACTCATGAATATGAGAAATATACAATCTCTGCAGGGTGGAGAATTACAATTAGACATCAAAAGAAACATGGTAAACGATGCTAAAATTCTCCGAGCGGATATTGAATGCTCCAACGGAGTTTGCCACATGATCGATTCCGTATTAATGCCCTAAAAAACTCTTAAAATCTAAAAATCAAAATTTGTAAATTTTAAAAAAAAATTCTCTATTAATTCTTTTTTACTATATAAAGCACTTTTTTTTATTTAACTTTGGATGTAGATGAACTAACTGAACATTATTTATCCCAGATTGTATTAGTTTCTCATTAGCTTACTTAGCATTAATCCCCACAGCAATTATTTGAATGAATTCCACTTAATCCAATGTAAATTGCAAAAATGATCGCTATTCCCGTGCCGCGATGATGCCAATAACTTGTTCAGATGAATTAAGTGGATAGAGACCATCTGCAACGAGAGAAGCTCGTCCAATGATATTAGCGCCCAGCAGCAGGATTGCTAAAGCTCCAGCCCATTTTTCCATAGTTATGATATGTAAACCAGCAGCAATATAGAAAGAACCAATAATGGCTGCTGAGTAAGTTAAAGGTTTATCTGGGATGTGGTAATGCCGAAGAAGTTATGAGTTAAAACCAGTAATTATCTCTGCAATACCGAATAGAATCATCAAAATTGAATAATTAAGATTCCACGAGGAATATTTAATTTATCATTCATATTCATTAACACACCAAAAAAATTTATAATCTTTTAAAAAAATTATTCATATTCAAATTTTGATTAATCTCAATTATGAAAAGAATTTATGAAACTATAGGAAACCTAATACTATTTTTTTGATATCTGTTTTATAAAAAAAATCTTCGCAACTCACGCGCCACACGTTCCGGCTTGCCGCTGTTTGTTGGAGCCGCATGGTCAAGACCAAATAATTCACGCCGCTTAGCGTGCGGTAATACTTTGCATAAGGCATCGATGATATCTTTCAAAAATAAGGGGCTCTTACTGCCCTCGAGCAATAAAACTTCCGCTTGAACGGCTTTAAAGTTTTCAATCGTTCCCTCTGTTTCGACTAGGAGTTGATAATCGTAGTGTTGCGTGGGAACAAGCACCTGCAGCGGCACGTCATCTCCTGTGACTTTTTTAGCATCTTCCTCCAATGTACGTGTGAAAATTCGTATCAATACAAATCGTGGTAATAAATTAAACATTGAAGGCATGATTCCTAAACCTTTCAAGACGGTTACCAGTGCTGCTGCTATTTTACCCTCCGAAATCTCTTGATCAAAACGTTGCATAACACTGTTAAATTTGTTCAGTAATGAATGGTCTATATACAGAGGTGGCTCGTAGAGGGTGATTTTATGGATAACGGGTAAATTAAGCGCCGCCTGTAGGGAGATAAGTGCACCTGAGCTCAGTCCGAAAACATAGTGTGCATCGGTTATATTAAGAATTGCATCTAAATCTTCAACTTCTTTTTGTATGCTGTAGTTATTGCCGATGGGTCCGCTTAAACCCCGGCCACGGCGATCTGGAATATATACGGTGAATTCATCGGATAGTGCCTCACCCAGCTTCATAAAATGCTGTGAGGATGCCATGCCACCGTGCACGAGAATAAGACCTGGACCATTGCCTAGCAACCGATAACCAATAATAGTACCATCTTTAGAGGTTAACGATCTCGTAGTGTATGATTGATTTGTAGTATCCATAAAAAAATACTCCTTTCTATTACCAAATAAAATAATCATCAATAAAATATTTACAAAGCATCGTGAAGTAGGATCAATGGTCTGCTGTGGCGTGAATTTTATAATATACGATTATGACCATTCAAGCTAGTATTATTGCTATCGTTTTTGTTCATAAAATGATTCTTATTCTATAAATAACCAGAAATGTTTATTATTATGGGTTTTTATTCTTATTAATTTTTTTCGATTTATAGATAGATTGATTTAAAAAAGAGTTTAAATTTAGATTTAAAATAATAATTTCTATTTCAATCATAATCCTTTACGGTAAGACAAAAAAAATGTTTTATAATCTTATATTCCCAATGCTCTTACATATTTCAGGTTCATAGCGGCGGCTCTCTTTTTTTATACATTTTTTAATGATTTCATTCTAATTTCATTACTCCTAATAGTTTTAGCAGGCATTACAAATATCTTAGATGGTAATATCGCCAGGAAAATAGATTCAACTTCAAATAAGGGTGCATACCTTGACGTGATATCTGATTTTGCATTGATAATCACCTGTTTTTTGGCATTCGTTATCAAAGGCTGGTACAACCCTCTAATTCTCATATTAATTATCACCATGTTCATTCTATTTATTGGAACATCAGGTCTTAAAAAACCGGTTTACGATCCAGTTGGAAAATATTTAGGAGCATATTTAATGGTAATGATTTTCATCTTACTTTTATTCCAAGAACCATTAATTAGAGAAATCTTACTTGTTTTATTAGTCATCATCTGGCTGGTTTCTATAATAAGTCGTTTATACAGTATTTTTATCCAGAAATAAATAGATTTATAGAATTGCGTTACTCAAGAAACTTTTTATGCTGATGAATTCTGGGATGAGTTCGACCAGAATACTTCTGCCTTCATTATAGCAGTAATTTATGTTTTTTCCTAAAAGATTTGCTTATGATTAATGAATAGAGCAGAGACATAGGCTATGAAGATGCTCTCT
>PMWA01000032.1 GCA_003166335.1 Methanobacterium sp.
GTCCTTTAATGTTCCCTTCGGATGCAGATATGACTCCTGATATATGGGTAGATGATGCGTTAGTTGTATCTAATAATAATTTATTAGTTGAAGGGAACGATGCATATTTAACAGCGGGTACTAGTGAGCGTGGTCCTCAGTTTGGTCCTTCAGACGTTGATCCAGAAATTCCTTTATATATTACTTCCATTTGTCAGGTAGGACTTAATAGTCTTAATTTTGTAATTTTGGATTACTGGGGTGATCGGATAGGTTGTAGTCCTCTTTATGTTGTTCTTAATGATTGAAAAAATAGAAATTTAATATAGGAGAAAAATTTCATGGTTGGAACTTATCTTGATTGGAGTATTGGCGGTTTAGTACCTACTTGGATTGTTGATGTGAAATGGGGTTTCGGAGGAGCTTCTAGTAGTTCAGGTTCTAGTGCGGGAAGAGCAGATAGTACGGTTACGCTTCATTGTGCTACTAAGACAAGAGATGAAATTGAAACATTTAAAACTTTAATGACACCGGTTTTTACTAATACTAATCTATTGAATGGTGGAACAGATTTACAGGTTACTCCAGATGGTCAAATATTAACTATTGTGAATGGTTCTTATACATGGAATGGAATCATCTCAAGTGTTCAATTCGATGAAGATGAATACGCTACCATTGATGGGGATGCTGCGATTGAATTTGATATTATATTAGAATTGCAGAGAGGAGCGGGTGCTATTAGTGAAAATGTTGCTTGTGTTCCTGCTCAGATGACGGATAATGCTATTCAAATCAGTGCTGGATTCGATCAGCCGGATCAGATGATAGGTGAAAAGATTGATTTGGGAAGTACGCCGGGTGGAGTTACGATTAATGGAGATTTTAATACAGGGTGTGTTTGTTTTAATTGGGATGGAACTGGTAGAGTATTTATAGTTTCTGATCCAACTGCTGATCCGACTACTAATACTATTTTTACTGATGATGCGATGACTGTTACTAATAAAACTAATAGTCAAAGTTTGTATGCAACTAGTGGAAATGTAGGGAATGGTCAAGCTCAATATCCTGCTCCGGAGATAACTTCAATTCTTCAAGCGGGAAATAATTGTGTAAATGTTGTAATTCAGGATTTATATGGTGATTTAATCGGTTGCAGTGCATTATATATTGTGCAATATGAAGGTACTGGAAGTGGTTTATCAAGTGGAACTGGAACAGGAAGCGGTTCAGGTTCTGGAGGTTCGGGTTCAGGGAGTAATTTGGTTAAAGTGCAGATTACAGCAGGATTTGCTAGTACTACAGAAGTTCAGGGGAATGATTGGAATGTAGGAAAGTTTACTTTTAATTGGAATGGTCAGGGAAAGATTTATTTAGCCAGTCAGCAGGAAGTTTCGAATCCCACCTTGGATTTTATTCAGTTCTTCGAAAGTGCTACCATAGCAGGTAATTTAGGTGCTATTGCCACCGGTAATAATGTTATTCCTGATTTTGACATTACTAGTATTTGTCAAACAGGTAATAACACTATTGATATTACAATTCACAGTTCAGGTAATGCTACTATTGGTTCGGGTCCTTTGTGGATTATTCAGATAAATTCTTAAAGGTTTTTTTATATTCTTTTTTTGAAGTTAATAAGGTAGATATGAAAACAACATTTTTAAATTAGTTAATCCATGTTTAATCCTCTAAAGTTAATCCTATTGTATCTTGAAGTCTTAAGAAGTCTTCCCAATCCAAAAAAATATAATATTCCATCTCCTCATAATTACTAGATTCAAATTTAAAACTTGTCCCTTCTTCCATTATCTTATCAACAGTTTCTTTTAATTCATCATAATCCTTAAAAATTAATTTAATCGTGTCTTGTGTCGGATAATCATGTTCCATCCCCAAATCACCCCTATTTTTACCCTTTTTTAATCTGGACATTCTCCTTCTATTAATCGTCTTCCCATAAAATTTTCCCTTTTCCATGAAAATAACTCGTTAAAACTAATCAATTCTTTAATCATAAATTCAAATTCTTACCCTAAATCACATTTGCGTTTGTTTATCTTTAAATCTAGGGTATAGAATTCAATTTTATGATTTATTTTCTTTTTAAGATGATTTAATTCTTCAGAAGTTAATGAATCATCTACATCAAAACATAACTTGCCCATTTTTATTTCTCCTTCCTTACTATCACATCAATCCAGTCCCCTTTTTTAGCATTAATAGCTCTTAAAGTGTTTTTTGGAACATAAATTTTTAAATCATCTTTTACTTCGACTGTTATTCTAGCTTCTTTCATGTCATCACATCAGTTGAGATTTGTTATTATGTTATATTAACAGTTATTAAAACATTAGTAAAATGGAGGTAAAAACATCACAGACGAGTTTAAAGAATTAACAGAAACTGTTTTAGATGCTTATAAAACAAAACCTGAAAAAATAAGCTTAATAACTAAAATCAAATGTTTACTGAACCGACATGTTTGGGAATATCACAGAGACACCCAAGGAAACACATATCGAATGTGTATTTATTGCAACAAAATAGAAGAGAATATTTGGACTCCCAATTGGGGCGATTATGTATGATTTTCGCAAATAAAATGGAAACTGTACAAATACAAATTGAAGAAAAAGGGGAAAACTGGATACTCTATATTAATAAGACTGTAAATGAGTTTAAACGTGAATTACAGAATTATAAGGATGATATTTTAATGGGGAATTGTAAGAAGTTTAGAATTATGGATTTTATTGAATATTTAAGGAAGAATGGCTATGATGTCATGTTCATGCAATAAACGAAACTTTTAAGGAAAAGTTTCATCAAAAAAAGGTGAAAGTAAATGGTAACTTATAGACCTGTTTGGATCGCATCAGACATTATTTATAATGCTGAAACTGATGCAAAGAATATTGAACTAATTGTGAATGGACTAAAAGTTAGAGGAATAAAGGCTAATGGATATCCAAATACCGGAGCTGATTCACATATTAACGTTTTAAGTGATGCGAATGTAGAATCAAATGCTCTAATAGTGGATGTTTATGGTGGAATGGATCCGGGATGTATATATGAGAAGGCAAATGGCTGGTATAAACGAACATTAGGGGAACGAAAAGATTCTATAGTTTATATTTTCAGCCACAGTACGATGCCACTGATAACTAATAGATTATGGTTGGCACGGGATAAAACAGATAATTATGACAAAGAATGGTTTACAGGTATAGCCCACCCAGATGAATACTTAGAAAGTAATGATGTGGGTTATATTGAACATGTAACAATACCTGCTGATTTAGCTGCTATTGTTGAATTTATTGCTGAACAGGCTGCTTTGGTGCCAATTTCATTAGATGAAACCCAAGTTCAAGAGGGAATAGGTCGAGTAAACACGTTTTATAATAAATATAATAGGATTCCAAAAACGATAAGTTTCCCGAATGAAGTTTTATCATTTACTGATTTTACTAGATTAATTGACTATTATGGTTTGAATTACAATTTCCTACAATACGGTATGACCAGTGTAATAACCGAACCAGCTACCGGGGTATAAGGAATGACTGTAATCAACTGTTTAATTTATAACGGTAGCCATGCAGCTCAAGATGATGTTCAAGGTACCATAAACGCTTTGAATACGCCAGATTTTAAAGTCAATTTATCGGGAACTATAGATGCAAAATCATTAACAAGTGATATAAATGTTTTATTGATACCTGGTGGGGATGGAGGATTAACATATTTACAATGTGGTGATTTTAATGAAAAGGATATCCAGGATTTCATATATAATGGTGGAGCAGGATATTTTGTTTGCGCTGCCAGTTATGTTGCCGCTAAACAAGCGGTAGGGGTTAAAAATTATGTAGGTTGGGGTGTTGCACCTACTGTAATAGCCAACGGATTAACCGACAATGAACCCAACGGACTGCTCATTAAGGTTTTAAATATATTAGGAATCAGTGGATTATTCACTATAAATCATTTCCAGGGACCGTTCTTTACAGATCCAACCAATACTATGACCGTTTTCGCGACTTTTGCAGATAACCAAACAGGACATGAAGGAGCAGCTGCTATTGTTGGAGAAAAATATGGTAAAGGATATTCTGTTTTAAGTAGTGTTCACCCTGAAAATAAAGAATCAACTTATACTTTAGTTCAGAATTTAGTTAAACTAGCTAATAATGGAGGTAATAGTGTGACAAGTTTTGTAATACAAGATTTAGAGGATGCTGGAAGTAGGGTAAAAAGTTGGATTGAAACTAATAAAAAGTTACCTGCTTATGTGGCAATTAAGGGATTAAATGTTCTAATGCCTGATTATTTGTATTTAATGACTGGTTTACTCGTTACAGGAACTACAATAAATACAATGGCAGTTAAAACTCCGATAGCAACAACTGAAAACTTCAAGGCTGGAACTCTAACCAAAGCAGATTATGAAAACATGGCTTTGAGAATTAAAAATTATATCGAAAAATATGGACAAGCACCCGCCTATGCATCAACATCATTAGGTAATATGCCATTTGAAGATTTGATTTATAATTTCAGTCGAATATGGGCTGTTGCAATACCAGCATCTATAAGCTGTACTCCTTTATCTGCTCCAATTATTTCAGCAGGATATTGGGAGCAATTAGAAAAAGGAACCGGAAAAACATTTAACAATTTAACAGCCCTTACACTTGCAGTGGAAAAATACTGTACATACAATGGTTATTTCAATAATCAAAAAACATTCCCTCAAGAGCTACAATCATTAGAAGATGATATGAATGGAAAGGATAATGGAATAGTTGATGAGGATAACTGTGTAGACTTTGCGGAATGTTGTACAAAACTTGCCCGTGAAAAAGGTTATGGTGCTACCTTATATGGTGTTTATTGTCCTGTAGAACAGATAAACCATGCAGTAGTGCATGTAACTGGTGGAGAGTTTGTTAATAATACATGTGTGATTAATGGACAAACTTTATCAGGTATTATTATAGACTGGGCTAAATTAGCTAGTGATGGAGGAGCTATTGGAACATTTTGGTGTGATATTAACCAGGCAACTGAAAATCCGTCATGGCTTCCCTATGAATAAAATTTTACTTTTTTTGGAGGTTATGAAATTTATGAAATCACATCCAAGTGTAAAACATCCATATAAAAAAACTAAAAAGTTCTATAATTAGTTTTTATTTCTTTAAACATTGGATTATTTTTTGTCAATCTTTTGTAATGGTAAGATTGTCTATGTTGATATTTGTGTTATTTCCGATTTCAGAATAATAGATATTGTATCCATCCGAAAATGTTATTGTTTCTACATTGATTTGAGATTGCAACTCCTGTAAATAATTGAAATTATCGGTTGCGCCAAAATTAGAATTATCAGTTACCATCCATATTATATATTTTGTTGATGAATTTAGAATAATTTGATTATTCTGAGGATTAATATCGGTGCTTTTATGATTTTTATAATATATAATAGATTGATTTGTTTTTCCAGATACGTTGTATCGGAGGTTAGTTAAAGATTCATAATTAGTGTAATAGTACATATATTTTCTCCAATCATCTTCATTTGTGAAAAAAATCAATGTATCGTTTGGATTAAAGTCGTTTAATGATTCGATAAAATATTGTGTAGTTAAATCTTTTGATTGTATATTCCCATAATCGATTCCTTTAGGATTAGGTGAAAGTGAAGTAAATTGTGTGATACTAAAAAATACACATAAAACAAGTAATAATATTATTAAATAATTTGAAGGGATCCCTTTAATTTTTTTATTCAAATTTGAAGAAAAATTAACAATTACATAACTAATTACCAGGACAAAGACTGGTACATAAATTAAAGTATAACCAGGTTTTGGTATATAGATTAAGAAATAAAAAAGGAAGGAAGGAAATATCCATAATATTAAAAAGATTGCCTTGCTATTTCTGAGGATAGATAAAGTGAATTTATTAAAATTTAAGGCAATGTAAATTGATAAAATAAAAATACTTAAAATACCTATTCCATCTAAAGTCCAACTTAATAAAGTATAATCCATCATCAACTGACTTTGGAGGTTTGCACCAAAAAATATTGATGAACCTCCAAATGCAATCAGCCAAACTTTTTTAGTAACTTGGGAATAATTTAGATAACCTCCAGATAAAAGTATGGTGGGAATATACCAAAAGAGTGCAAATTCAATTAGAACAATAAAGGATTTAAAAATCTTTTTATAATCAAAACCCTGATAAATTAGACAGAAGAACCATAATGGAAACATTAAGAATATAAGATCTGATCTAAAACCTCCAGATAAACCTAGAGCAATAGCTGATATATAAATAAATCGATTATCACCCTTTAACATTTGATATGAGGTATAAGCTATTAAAGTTGCAAATAAAGCTTCACCCATATAGATTGTGGAAGTTTCTCCATAAAACCAGAAAATAGGATTAAAAATAAGCAATACGGACGCAATAATGGCTATTTTTCTTGAAAACATCTGTTTTGCCAGGAAATAAACCAAGAAAACTGTTAAAATACTGAAAACGATACTGATAAATACCATTGAAGTGTTAGGATCATTAAAAACAATGTTAACAATCCTTCCCAAAGCTATAAAGAGGATATAGCCTGGTGGTTGTGGTTGATCTAAGTAAATATTAAAATTCTGGAATGCTAATGCATAACTAACAGCATCTCCATCATACAAAAATTTACTTGCAAAAGGGATTCTAATTAAAAGAATCATAAAAAATAAGATAAATAGAATTACAAGGTCAAATCTTTTTGTTAAAAAATTCCTCAACTTACCAATATTAATATTCCTCATACAAATCTTATCTTATTATTTAATCATTTATATATCCAATCCCCAGCAAAACAGATTTAATTCTTAAACCTTATTAAGTATTGAATTTTAGCTGAAATATTTATGAATTCTAATTTTTCAAGTTAATAGTAATCTATTGACAGTTAACAGGTGAATATTCATCTACTAAATCTTTATAGGTGACTATACATTTATTGAATCATGATAAGTGTATATTCATTTATTAGACCTGAATAAGTGTACATAAATTTATTAAGTTAGAATAAGTGTAATCTCCTTTTTTTAAAATTTTTGCATGTATGGAATGTTAAAATGAATATCCTCCTACACGTGGGATGGAATATCAGCAAATGGTTACTCATCTCTCCCGGGTTTATCCTAGTTTTCTGGAAGATTCTCTATATAACACTATTTCAATTCAGCTTCTTGAATCTAATTACATTAATTTTATGGAGTAATATAATGGTTATTTTTTATTTAAGATTCTTAAGGAGAAACTATTTATGAACCGAGAAAAAGCCGGGAATTCGGCTAATAAAAATGCCATTATTGGAAATATAATTCTCACAATTCTTAATTTTGTTATAGGATCCTTAGCAGGATCCACAGCACTTGTCGCAGAAGCTGCCAACAACTTAGGAGATTGCCTCTCCACAGCCATATCATGGTTTGCCTTTAGGATTGGAAACCGAAAACCTGATGAAGAACATCCATATGGTTACGGAAGAATTGAACCGTTGATGAGTATTTTCATTGCATTATTACTGTTTTATGTAAGTTATGGAATTTTAACGGATGCTTATTCAAAGTTTATTACAGTTGGATCCTTGACAGCACCGAATTGGATAAGTGCAGTTATGGCGTTAATTGCAGCGGTTATATGTTTTTATATGTCCAAAAACTTAACCAAAACAGGAATTAAAATTAACAGTCAACTGCTCATAGCTCAAGGTAATGAAAAAATGACGGATGTATATGTAAGCATAACTATCTTTTGTGGTATTGTAGGAGCACACCTCGGATATCCTATTTTGGATCCAATACTCGCAGTAGTGATCGCAGCATTAGTTATTAAAGTTGGATTTGAAATGTTCCTGGAGAATATTGAGAACCTCCTGGGACATGTGCCTAAAGGTTTAACGGATAAAATTATGAAAGTTGCCTTAAGCGTTAATGAAGTTCGAGATGTAAGGAATCTTAAAATAAATACAGTTGGTCCAACCAATAGCTGTGAATTAGATCTCATATTAAATGATGAATCTAGCTTTGATGATGTATACGAAATCAGTAATAAAGTTGAAAGTGAGATAGTACGTTCTATTAATTTTATTAGCAGTGCATCTATTCATGTTGTGCCTGACACTAAGATTATAACTGATGATTTTTAGCATTTTTATAAGTTAAATGAGCTTCTTCTTCATCCTCAAATAAGCCTAAATGTTTTTGTTTCCCATTTAGAAAAATATATGCTCTCCATTTTTGAAGATTTTTATGCCATGAAACACCTTTATATTTACTAGTTTTTGGGAGTGATAATGTTGAAATTTCATTACCTTTTTTAATTTCATTACAAGCCCAATCATAAGCTTTGGCTGCTTCTTTCTCGTTATCAAATGTTCCTAAATACTTCTTTTTTCTACTTATTTTTATTTGAGCAACCCATCTTCCAGTCCTATCGTCTAAAATAACACCAGGATATCTTGATCTTATAGGAATATGCAAATTTTGACTGTTTTCTCTAGGAGTAACTACCTTTAAATTTGATCTACAATTATTTAATCCATTACCATCAATATGATCAATTTGCATATCTTTAGGTGGATCCATTATTAAACGATGCATCCAAATAAATGGATATTCATCTTTAATAGGAGATACTCTACGGACATAATAACTTTTTCTTCTAGTTTTAATTGCATGCCATTTCCACTGGTTTAACCATTCATAATACTCATCATCAACTAAAGCAAATTGATTCTGTGTTAATTCAATCTTTTTAACCATGTTTATAGCCCCTAGTTCCGCCCTTTAGCTCTAATTTATCCCATTGTTAATGGGCGAGTGGGGACGGAGCTAAAGAACATCCCCACACTATTAATTATTTGTTTATAGTTATATAAATATTTTATTCATTAGAGATGATTAATAATGAAATCAAGAATTTATTTAATGGAATGCCCAGATTGCGGCCATGAATTAAGAGATAATCATATCTCAACACGCTGCCATAAATGCAAAACTGGTAAATATGATATAATATTCGAATATCCAGGAGAAATTTAAAATGCTCCATAGATTAAAAAAATGTCCACATAACCCCTGTAACTGCCAGCAACGAGGAAAAATTATAAAATAAATTTTCAAGTCTCGATACTTACAAAGAATTGTTTTTAACTGTTATGATACTTGACAAATCCGTTGAAGGCAACTTTACTTCAAAATCAAACTCTTGTATGATCAAAGCAGTTTCAATTACAAAATCTATACAAAATTCTACATCCTCTTTTTTTATACCATTTATCATTTGACTTTGATTAAAATAATATTTAGAAGGTCCACTTTCTATCTTTACTCTCTCAGGTGTTAGTATTCTAAATTTAGCATATTTTTTATAATCTATTCCTAAACTGATAATCTTTAAAGCATTGCCCATAGATTCGATTGTTTTTTTAGTCGTATCTACAAATTTCGATATTTCTTTTATTTCTGGTACTTTAGAATTTTTGATTCTTAGTCTAAAACTACTCATATGATTCATTGAAGAACTGAAATCGAATGGAGAATCTCCAAAAGGTCCTACTTTTTTATTTTCATATTCATCTAGAATTGTATAAAAAGCTTCAGTAGATGCAAGTAATGAATCTTTTAATTTATTTTCATTTAATAACTCATAAGATCGTTTTAAACGTCTTTTAGCAAGTGAATTATTTACAAGATCAATTAGAGATAATTCCAAGAAATCAAGATTGAATATTAATTTACTATTTTCAGTGAAAAAGTTCATTGCATTAACTCTGAATTTTTCTATATCAACTTCATGAACAAGATTTCCTTTATGTTTGAGCTGTATTCGTGCATCATTAAGTTTACTTATTGAACTTTTTTGAGTTACTAGTTTTTTGGATTTACCATATATTAGATCCCAATATTCCATAAAATTTATTTGTGTAGTTTTAGTGCCCCCTACTTCTTCATAAGCAAGCACTAAGAATAATTCTATAGCATCATGAAACATTAAAATTGACAATTGAGATGCAGGATAAAAAGCATAAGATTGTTCTTCTGCCTTTTGAGATATATATTTAATAAAAACTAAGCGCTCCATTATACTACTCATTTTCATATCTAATACTCCAAAAGATGTTTTTTTCCTTAAACTAGTTATTTCATGAATTCTAATAAGATAATTACAATTTATTGATACTTATTTCTTTAATTCATTATTGATTAAATCAATATACCAGTTTAGTTCAAAATCATCGTGTTCATTATAATCCTCAAGAATCTTTTTTACTAAAAGTTTCTTTTTTACTAAAAGTTTCACGGACATGAAGCCATTTTTGGTAGATTTTATAAGCATCTGTTTCCCTATTAATATCCAATCCTAAACGTTTCATTTCACTGTAATAAGCGTTGGTAGCTTCCAATTCCGTAAAATAATTACCTAAATATTTTTCTTTCCCTTCTATTCTGACCCTGGTCTACCATATTTCGAAAAAGTTAGGATTAATAGATCCTAAGTTTGAAATCCTAATACTACACTACAATCAGGTAAAATACCTATAACATTTTCCACATCTATAAATCGGGAAGAACCACTTAATTCAAAATTTTTAACAATAGTAGTGTCAATTTTTATATATTCATCTGTAATAACAACTTTAACATTACATTTTGGATAATAGAATTTTCCTTTCAATTGGAAATCTCTTAATCCAATTTTTTTAAAATCTAACCAAACATCCTTTGTATTCTTATTTGTTACTTTAATCCATTTTCCATCATCACTCCAACTTATATCATATTCATCTTTATTAGGTAAACTATAAATGGGGTTACTTTTATGTAATACAACAACTTTATCCCCATTTTCATCCAATAACGTACAGTTTAATAATATTCTTCCATTCTCATCTTCTCTAAACCTAAAAGGTTGTTTATTTAGTCCTTCCCCTACAAGATTAAATACACCATCACAATTTATTGCCCATAACGACCCAAATTTGACATTATATTTTTTAGCTTCTTCCAACATCAAAAATTCCCCCAATAATTTATTAATAATTTCCTATTCTTTCATATAAATTTACTTAAAAAATTTACTAATTAATTATATTAGATAAATTCAAACAACAAAAACTTTATATAAGGGTAATCATAGTTTAACATGTTACCTTTTCATTAATTTGAATAAGGGATGGGAGAAAAATGGCTGTGTTTGATATAGAGAAATTTAAAACTATTATTCATTTTGTAGTAGATAACTGTGAAGACAAACCAAATTTTGGGAAAACAGTTTTATTCAAATTATTATATTTTTCTGATTTTAATTTCTATGAATTATATGAAGAAAAATTGACTGGTGCAGACTATGAAAGACGTCCATTTGGTCCTGCACCCCTAAAACCAGAATTTGATAAATCCATAGAAGAACTCGAAGAAGAAAACGCAGTAATTCAAAAGAGAGTAGATTTTGATGATGAAGTTTATCAATTCCGTTATTTTTCATTAAAAAAACCAGATATACATAATTTATCTGAGGAAGAGGTAGAAGTCATAACTAATGTTATAAATAAATGTTCTGATATGTCTGCTACTAGGATAAGCGATTATTCTCATGAAGATCTTCCCTGGCAAGCTACAGAGACAGGTAACATTATAGATTATGAACTAGTTTTTTATAGAACACCGGAGTTTTCAGTGCGTGAGTATGAGGAAGATTAATTTTGATCGTGTAGAGGAATTTGATAGAGACTGTATTAAATTATCAAAAAGGAAATGCAAAACCTTACTCGACGATTTAGAAACTATTAAGAAAGCTTTAAGGGTTAAAATTCCAGAACACCAAAGTACAAAACGTATTAATGATTTAGGTGAATTAGTCAAAATTCCAATCTACAAAGTAAGACGTTTTCGTTGTAGAGCCATAAAAAAAGGATCTTATAGTGGATTTCGCCTCATATATGCATATATCGAAGATTCTTCTACTATAACATTTATACAATTTTATCATAAAGATAATGAGAAAATTGAGAATAGAAAAAGAATTTATAAGTATTTCAAAGAAAAAGAAATTTAAGATATTAAATCAAAGAGTTTTTCCAATTTGTAGCTAAATCTATTATGAAAATTTAAATTTTTAATACTATTTAATCCTCAAAGCGTTTTTCAAGTTCTTTAAATTCCATATACTTTTCTTTAAGTTTTTCTTTACCTGGAGAAAGATTTTTTTCAAAAAACTTAAAATAAGGGAAATAATCTTCTAAATAAACATCTATCCAAAGATCTTTACCCATTAAAATTTTTAATTTTCCACCCATTTGCACAGTAGATATATATTGATCATCATCAATACCTCCATCTGCATACATAAGCCTAAAAGAATCATCTAATACTCTTTTAATACCCTTTTCTAAATCTTCAAAATCTTCTTTACTTACAAGTTCATCAACTTTAATTTTAACAACCTCCAATTATTATTTAATGGTATTTATTCCACTATTTACAAATTCCTAAAATTAGATAGGATTTTGACGTAATACTTTTAGATCTACGCGTGAACCGGAGCTGCATTGTGGACCAGAAGATCCCGAAGCTCCAGGTCAATAACTGAACTCTACAAATACGACGTATTTCGAGAAAATAAGAATAAATATAGAATTAATTAATTTAAAATTGAAATCAGTTGAAACTACATAAGTAATACTATTTTAAAACTGGTCCTACTATAGGACCATTAAATATGGAATCCTGATGGGAACGCTACTCTGGAATTTTTTTCTAAAACTAAAAGATTCCGATTTTGTTCAATTAATTTGAAATCCAAATTTGCGGGAGATTCAAATCCCTGTTTTTTAATTAATTCGATATATTTACTGGGATTATTCTGTAAATCTTCTTCAAACCGTTTTATTCCCAGAAATAATTGATCACTCCATATTGTAAAGTTACCACCTGTTTTTGCAGTAGTTATACCTCCACCCATGGGAAGGTAAGACATTCCATCAATTACAACATTTGTTACAATACCTGTTCTTCTTAAATCGTACCTATCTTCGTCGCTTAATTTATCGTTTTCTTCTTTGGAAATCTTAAATGGGTTCAGTAAATGTGGCCAGTTGTTTTTGATTATTCTTAAAAGATTTTTTTCTACCCAAACTAAGTTGGGTGCGTTATCATTAGCTTTCAATTGATGTGGTAGGACATCAATGAAATATCCATTACCTGCTGATAAGAAGAAGAATAATAAATTTTTAGATCTGGAATAAAAATAGTCAGAAGGATTATCTTTAGAATCACTGAGATGTAAATGTCGAATATCCCAATCATATAATAAAAAATCAGGTTTATCAGGATTGAAAGCATCTTTGCTTAGATAGGGATTGATATCACCTGAATTCTGGAATTTTTCCTCAATATCCTTTAATATTAAATTATAAGGTCTGGGTAAAGTTTTTGATTGGAGTTCTGTAGAATATAGAACATCCCAATTAGTTGAAGTTATTGTTTTTGATATAAAATTAAAATATTTAATTAACAATTCATGTATTCCAGTATAATTAACTTGGACACCCCTTATTCTAAACCCATCTAAAATGATATCTTCCAGATCTTTGTTTAAATCCATAATTTCTCGACTCAATTCAAATTTTCTTCAACAATCTGGATTTCATATTAAGTCAACCCATAGAGTTCATAAAACATCTGTCTAATCTATGCATCAATTTTTCTAGTTTCAATTCTTTTTAATAGATGTATTATTATTAATAATCTTCCTTTATATTATTTTTAGATCCTGAATTTAATTTGATATTATTACAATTTAAATTATTATGATTAAATTTTATTTTTTTTAATACATTACTTCTCATTTGCTCTCTTGGATAATCCTCGTTAATGTTGCAAACTATAGTGATCCACCCTGAGGAGTGATATTATGGAAGACATGAAAACTGTAGTAAAAAAGGATTTAGAAGACGTTGAGAAGTTAAAACATAGGGAATTGGTTATAATTCCTAAGAAGGATTTTATAAATTGGTACGAATTCACCAGGAACCAACTCAATGAAATTGAGATGAAAAGAAAGGAAATGGGATCTGATTTTATGGAATGTCCCAACTGCCGGGAAACCATGGAGGATTATTATCTTAAAGAGCCACCTGAACAGGAGCTCTGGCATCTATGCCCTCATTGTAACTTGACATTCTCCCATAACCAATACAATCGTTTTACTGAGATAATTATGAGAGCAATAACCTCGAATAAAAAGATTGGAGGTGAATCATAAATGTATAAACGTTGTTTAGCTTGTGGCGAGCCTAAAACAGATTACAATGCATTGTTAACTGGAATATTCGTTGCAAGTACTTGGACATTTGCAGCTGCATTGTTCGTACTGATATTACAACACAAATTAATTTTTTAAAAAATTTTTAATGCTGATTATGGAGGAAGTAGTAAATGAGAATAAGTGAGGGGGTGCCGAATGGAAGGATTGCAGAATTGTATAACCCTAAAATGTTCCATGAACATGAAGAAGTTATTGTATTCGCAAGGGAGGAATTCAATAGGATTTACCGTTCTATTCAGGAGCAAATTGATTATATTAATAAAGTGGATATGCATCTTGATAGGAATGAAGAATGGATGTTATTGGGTTATTGGCCGAAAATCTTAGAGAGAATACACATCTTAGACATAAATATGAATTCAATGTTCAAAGAAGAACCAGTCCAGTGCTATCTTGATGCATATCTATATAATACAATTAAAAGTTCTAAGAATAATGTGGCAGCATCCCCTAGGAAAGTACCTATACAATCAAAGCTTACTATTTGAACTAAATTTTTATGTAGATGGAGAGTATGAAATACAACAACGGCATCATGGATGACGCCGAAAAAACATGGTTTAAACCCAATATATGCTGATACTGATGGTTTCTACGCAACCTATATTGGATCATTAGATGATGATTAAATTATAAAAATAAATTTATAATATTTTCATTTAAAAATAAATAATATAAACTATCAAAGAAATTTATCTAGATATTTTTCTAGCAAAAACATAGACAAATAATGCAGTAAAAATACTCAATAAACTTGATCCTACAGCAATGATAAGATTATTATTCGGATTTGAAAACACTGAAGCTATATAAATTATCCATGAAACTAGAAAAATAAAGAATATGTAACCTAAATTTTCGCCATATCCCGTACCGTAATGTAAAATATTGTAAAGAATCCATGATATCCACTTTTCTTCTTCCCGATAAACTTCTTTATTCATGTTCATTTCTTTAACATAAAATTTTCCTGCTTTATCGTATGCTCCCTCTTGTTGCAAACTTTGTCTTATCCTTCTATAAGTATCTGCAACCGTTCTAGCATCTAATCTGGCTTTTAAGTAAGCTCTATATTCTGGAATTATATTATTTTCCCATTTTGATGTTGATAATTCACAGTTTTCAAATATAACATTCTGAAATTTAACGTTGGAGAGATCACAATTTCTAAAACAAGTATTTTTAAGTCTTGCACCCTCAAATGATAAACCATATTTATTGATTCCTTCAAAAATCCCTGAACTTTTGAAAGACGAATCTACGAACCCCGTTTCTACTTTTACTTCTATATCAGGAAAATATGAATCCCCGAAAAGTTTAATCCTGTTAAAGTTATTGTATATACAGATATCTGGATTTAAATTAAACTTAGCTCTATTAAAATATGCATCACCTAAAATTTTTGTACCATCAAATTTAGCTTCACCACCAACTCTTGCATCAATAAGCATAAATTTACCTTCAATATTAGCTCCGATAAAATTTATATAATTACCTATCTCAGCATGATTGAAGTCAACATTCTTTTTAACAATTATATGACCGAAATCAGCTATTTTTATCTTTTTTGAATAAGAAAAATTCAATTCACCATCAATTTCTGCATTATTAAAATAAACATCACCATTAATGGTAGTCCATGAAAAATTGACATGACCACATATTTTTGACTGGCTAAATCTGACTTCACCATAAATAACAGAGCCTCCAAAATTCACATCCCCGTGGATATGCGCCTTCCTACAATTTAACATTAAAATAGGTTGTTGATAAAAATCAATTCCTTCCAGAATTGCACCTTCAAAATTAAAATCACCCTTAGCAGCTTTTTCTTTTAATTTTTTTTCTTTTTCAACACTTAATTCTTTATATTCAATAGAATCCTTATTTCTAGGAAAATCTACATGTAATACACAATAATCCGAGCCAAGCCAAACTTCTTTACCACATTCAAAGTCTCTCTCAATCCCTACACAATTGTATTTACAACTTTTCATGTTCATCATGTTAATTCAGAAGTAAATGGTTTTTGATCTGATATTAAAATATTTAATTAACAATTCATGTATTCTATTATAATTTACTGGGATGCCCCTTTATTTTGAAGCCATTTAATGATGTCTTCTAGATCTTGTATAATCCATTATTTCTCATTAAATTCAAATTTTCTTCAATAACTGAATTTCTTCTTCAGTTAATTCGTAGAGCTCATAAACCATTCTGTCAATCTCTGCATCAGTTTCTTTTATTTGCTGGAGCAATGGATTAATTTTATTTATGCTTTCTTCGAATTCCTTTTCAAGAAGTTCTTGAGTTTTTCTTTTTGTAGTATCTACTTTTTTCTTGTTTAATTCAGCTAAGAAGTCACCAAAATATAATTCATAATATTTATCGAGTTTTTGTGAGAAATTTTCAACATGATAAGTACGTTGTAACCAGTCTTTAAATCCATTAATTTCAGCTACTAAACCTTTATTAAGAAAGAGCATTTTATCAGCTTTTTCAATATATGGTTTTTGTTTAATGTCCTCTATTAGTTTAATTGGGAGCCGTTCAACATATTTCTTGTTTAAATCAAAACGTTTACCTTCTAATGTACTTCCTAAAAATTTAAATATAAAATTTAAGGTTTTTGAAGAAGTAAAACTCCTAAATATTTGAGGTTAATAGTATCCGAAGTTATAATGTAACATTTTTGATTAGTATAAAATCCACTATCATCAAAAGCAACAAATAATTTCGGCGCTATATTTGGGTAAATTAGCTTTTCTTTTTCAAATTCAGCATAATAATCAGAAGCATATCTACTTAAAGCAAACCAATCAACACGACCCGCTTTTACTTCAGGTCGTTTTTCAAGATTAGATTTAAATTTAGATAGATGATCTTTAATTGATATATATTCATCAATCGGAAATCTCCATGGAATATACAGGATATATAAATCTTTATAATTTATTTCCCATTTTTTAATATCCCTACCTCTTAAAAGAGACTTTATAACATCTTTACTTTTAGGATCTTTTTTTATTAGTTCATTTCTTACTTTTCCATCAATTACAAATGCATCATTATAACCACTTAGTAAACCTCTATAAAACCCTAAACCAGAAATATCTTTTATAAAAGAAGAATTAGCATTGATTTTATCTCTTAAATCAAGAACTTCAGGTCTTTCAAAACTCCAAGAAGTAACATCTAATCTATTTTGCTCTAATTCAAAATCATTATCCACTAAAATATTATTATCATTGTTAAATCCATTTTTAATTATAAATACTGATGAATGAACAGTAGCTCCTTCAAACACTTTATCCCAAGTATGATCAACATATCGCTCAAAAGAAGTACCAGTCATGATTAATTCACGTAAATTTTTACCATAATTAGACTTTATAAACTTATTAGAAGAAATATAACCTAATTTACCATCATTTTTAGTATTTGAAAACCTTTTTCAAAGAAATAAACATATAGATCAGCAACACCAGTATAAGTTTTATAGTGTTCCTTCAGATACGGTTTTATCTCTTTAATCTTCTCTTGCCGTACATAAGGTGGATTTCCAATCACTACATCAAATCCACCTTCCTTGAAAATTCCTGAGAATTCTTTTTCCCATTTGAATGCTTTGTCTCCAGCATATTCTGGGTAATCGATAAGTGAATTTCCACATTTTATGTTGTTATCCAAGTTAGGTAATTTTAATCCTTTTTTACATACTTTTAAGAAGAGTGATAGTTTAGTTATTTCCACTGATTCTTCGTTTAAGTCAACTCCGAAGATATTTTGAAGTAGGATTTCTCGTCTTTTTTCGATGGCATCAAAAACAATTACCCCTAAGTCAAAGTGTTTAATAGATTCTATTTTTCTTCTCTTTCCTTTACCAACTTTAATATCTGTGGTAGTTGTGTAACCCATCTTAAAATCATATATTGCATTATGGATTTCTAATAGAACATCGGCGGCTTTATTTAGGAAAGCACCGGATCCACATGCAGGATCTACTATTCTTATTTTTTCAAGTTTTTTATCTAACTTTTCGAGTTCAGTAGGGGACCATGAATATTCTCCAATCAATTCATCAACAGTATTAGAATTTCCAGATTTACTTAAATAAGGGATAATAGTATTCCTGCAAATGTAATCGGTTATATACTGCGGCGTATAGAAAATTCCTTCTTTTTTCCTTCGACCTTTAACATCTGCTTTGAGTACTTCCAGGTCTCCAATAGAATTCTCAAAGATGTGACCTAGAATGTTAACATCTAGTTCTGACGAAAAGTCAAAAGATGAAATAATCAGTAAATTCTTATAAATAGGATTTACTTTATTGGCATGAGGTACCAGCATTTCATTAATACTTGACTCATATTCTTCAAAATTCCATTCCTGCCATGCATCTTTAAAGATTTCTTTATCAATTACTATGTCACGGATTTTGATGAAATCTAAATCCTCCTCAAATAAGCCACCATTATAAGCTGAAATATGTTTAAACTCGTTTCCTTCATTAATGTCTTCGAATAGTTCATTTAAACGTTGCCAAATACTATTATGTCTTAAGTTTCCCTGTCTTATAGGAGTAATGATTGTATTCGAAGAAATTTGACCAATAAGTAAACCAGCGTCTTCAGCAAACGAAATGAACATGTATCTGTTAAGAATTAATTGAGCATAATGAACAGCATCAACCCTATTAAAATCATTAAATTCCTCTAATTCCTTTATCAGCATCATCCGAGTTTCATGAAATAATTTATAAAAATTATTTTCTAACTGCCTTTCAATTACTAAAGTTTCTTCAAGTAATTTCACAGGATACTCATTATTTATGTATGATTCTTTAGAAAATGCAAGCATAAAATAACAGAACTTCTCACTATCAAACAAATCCTCATAATTAAAACAAATCCACTTATCACTCTTCTTACCATAATTATACAGTCTAAATTCCTTAAAATTCGAAACAAAAATCCAATCAATATCACCAGTATGTTGCGCATAATCAAAAGCCTGATCCACAGGAGTTCTCTTATCATTGAATCTATGCTGGGGTTTATCCAGATCCGATGTTTGGTCCTTGAGCTCAATGACCATAAATTTTTTATCACCAGACTTCAATGCAAACTCGCTTTTACCCCTTCCAGTGCCCTCTTTCTCACTAAACAGGATATTCTTTTCACGGTCATATCCAAGGATCTCTTTTAGAAAATCATAAAAATAAAGATAATTGCTCTCTTCGGATTTAAAATCTCCATTTTCAAACATTTCCGTGTGTTTCTTAATGAACCCATGTTTAGATATTGTTAATTTAAATGCCTTATTCTGGGCATATTTTTTCATCAGGGCCTGGTTGAAAAGATTATTTTTCATGGATGATCTTAATGTTTAAGTCTTAGAATTTAATAATTAGTTTATGTTTTTCAGTTGAATACAATTCTGATAATTTTGCTTTGTATGTATATTATTCAAATTTAAGTTTTTCTAAATAGTTATAAAGATCGTCGACTGATTTGAAATCATATTCATCTCCAAGTTTAATAAGTTTAAAAATTACTTCTTGGACAACGATAGATAAATCAATCATATCATTTACTGATACAAAAACATCTCCATTATGTACAATTTGACTTCTTATCTCGTAAAGTTCTTTTAAACCCTTAAAATAATTTATTCTATCTTCATATTTATCAGCTAAAAGAAAAGCAGTTCGTTCCGCTAATTTATCGGTTATTGATTCATTTTTTTTAACTAATACTGATTCCAATGCATTAGATAACTTAAGAAATTTATCACCAAACTTAAAATATCCTAAGTTTTCATGCTTTTTAGCCCTTCTTTCAAAAATTTCTTCATTTTCTTTTTTTATATTTAGTTTAGTATTACAAGATTCTCCAAACCAGTAAATTGATGTCAACAAACTATCTTGAAAATTATTTTTATTAGGATTTATTAATATATTATCTAAGATATTAAAACCCCAATTAGACATGAGATTTAGCCTATCTTTGTCTATTTTAAAATTAGGCAATGGGCCAAGAATTTCGTAAGGTATTCTCATCCGATTGTTGTTATATCCAATTAAAATTCTAGAACTTTGTGAAATAATTTCTCCTTTTATTCCAAAATAATCATCCTCTAGATAACTATAAAGTTTGATAACATTTATTGCTAATCTGATTTTACTTAAAGCTAATTGCTTCGCACTTTCAAATACACCCTTTACTTTTGTTATTGCTACAATATCTTCATCTTTTATTTTTTCCACATCTTTTACTGCATTATTATAAGTTTCAGGTTTTTCTTTATCGGTTATAGATTCATTTTCAAAAATAAGTTTGTGAAGTACATTTTTAATCTCATCCTTAATTTCTCCATAATTACAAAACGACACAGTACCTATTTCCAAAGAATCATCTAAAGATAAATGCTGTATAGGAGCTACAAATGTCCATTCTTGTTTTTCACTTAAAAAAGAAGATTTTAAATTCTTTAATTTTTTATCAATAAAAACATCCCTCTTATCTTCTTCCAAACCCATAGCTTCAGATAAAACAAGATATAATTCGTTTTCAATTACATTTTTTATGATATTAAATTTTATATAATCATCATTCCTTAATTCATCTATAGCTTTATTAAGTTCAGCATATCCTTTAGAACTTAATAAAACTACAATTTTGGTCTTTTTTGACCAAAATAAATTCCCACGTTCTTCTAAATTTCTTTGGTATTCTGAGTTATTACATATTTTTAATAAAGAAATTTTAACTTTTTCTAAGTCTGCTCCAGGGACTGTCAATAGCCAGCCACAGTTTTTTAAATAATTAACTGTTTCATTAATTTCGTTCAAAGCGTCAGTAGATACATCTTTTATCAGAAATTTGCCTGTAATCACCTTTTTTGAAGAATCATGACCCAATATGAATTTTAAGTTATTCAATTCTTTTTTTATCAATTCTAATTCTATTTTATCATCATAAACTGCTTTTATTTCAATAATACCAGTATATTTCCGTTTTTTTGGAATTTTATAATCTACTGAAATAATTTCTTTTTCTACCATTCTTACACCCAATTAACTAAATTTAGATCAAAAAACCTTTATGTATTAAAGTAAACATTTGGAATTTTTCTAAAATGTTGGATATTGTAATATAATAGTGAATTTAGTAATAAATTTTATAATTCCTGTATTATAAAATTAGGCTAAAATCGCAATCTTTTCAGGTTGGTTGCATTTAACAAATAAAAAAAAACATTAATTTTTAATTTAAATTAGTCTTAAATATAATGTTTCGCGGTGCTTTTTAGCTTTTCTGAGTGTTTATAAATGTCATTAAGATTATCTATGGTTACTTTTTCCTCTATTTTAGCACCACTTGCGCGTTTCTCTTGATTATCGAAGAATCCTACAGATTTTAGTTTTCGTGATTTAAAATGCATTCTACATAAAACTTTGTATTTATTATCATCAAGGAGAACACTACAATAATTATGCCTGTTACGAATGAATACTCTCGCCGGGTCAATTAATTCACTGAGGATAGCTTTGGCAATATAATATCCTTCCCATTCTTCTTCAGTCGTGATGATTTCACTTTTATCTCTTTTAAAATCAATGTCTTCTGTAGTTTTTTCTTCAGCGTTTTCGGAAGCTAATGCTTTTTCTAATCTCTCATCGACTCTATCCTTAATGAATTCATTTAATGCCGACTTGGTGATTTGAGCAAATTGAGTCTTGGCATTCTTAGTTAATGGACTAGAATATACTTTTTTAGCAAAAAATCTTACAAAATCATCTGATGGATCTTTAAGTTGTTCTGCTAATATTTTTTTCATTTCATTTTTGTATTTTAACTCGCTAGCGGATGCTAAAATGTTTTCCAGGTCAAATGATGATTTTGTAAACTGTTTAAGCTCTTTTTTATCCGTATCTGTAACATTTCTTAAATCAATCTCAAAGAATGGTTTTTGGTCCATTTTGTTTGGTTCATCAATATCTGTATAAAATCTAAAAATAATTCCATTAGTTAAAATTCCAAACTTTGCTTCAGTAACAGAAAAATATCTATATAGTTGAGATGCATGTTCTTTATCCAGGTCGGTTTTTGTTGTCTTACATTCAATCAGTATGATGGGTTTGCCCTCACTCATAATAGCATAATCTACTTTTTCCCCTTGTTTAATTCCAACATCTGCAGTGAACTCAGGAACAACTTCTGCAGGGTCAGTATGGTCATATCCCAAAACAAGCCTTATAAAAGGAAGTATAAAAGCAGTTTTTGTAGCTTCTTCAGTTTTTACCAGGTCTGATTTTTCAGATATTTTAAATGTAAGTTTATCAATTTCTTCTGACATCCCCATTTCAACAATCCCCCATCAATTTTTTTAATTGTCTAATTACAATTATTTACAAACCATATAATAAAATATTATTATATTTAAATCCAAATAATAATTAATCGTGGAGCTGCACTGAAACATTATTCACATCCCAAAACTTAAAAAGGGGATGATTAAGCCAGTCTAATAAATAAATACTTATGAAATTAAATTTTCTGCACACCTAATAAGTTGGGGGGAATGTAAAGAAATTTGGTTATGTTCGATGTTATAGCGTTAAGATATTTTTAGCTAAATCGATGATTAGAGCGTTTTAATTTATATAAACTCTAAATATGGCGTATTTTTAATATTTTTTTTATGAATTAGAGAATTTCTTTTTTTTTGAATTAATGAAGTTTTATAATTTTTTTTTATCTAGATAAAAAAAAAGAAAACTTCTTATTACTATTTATTATTGAAAAATAAATAACTATTTTTTTTTTAACATAAAATTTGATTTATGGCTTTATTAATTTTATTTCGAAAAA
>PMWA01000085.1 GCA_003166335.1 Methanobacterium sp.
CAGATCGGAATAACTCTTTCATGAAAGAACCACTCCATTATTTTTAATAAGATCAAATATGGTTTTCTGTTATTATAATACATAAAAAAGAATAAATAGTATAATTAAATTACTAGTTAATCACAAGGAGATGGTCATTTGGAATATGAATCTAAACTTGTGGATAATGAGTGTATAGGGTTTCATCAATCTTGTTTGAAGTTTAAAGAAGCTAATATTCTTAAAAGTGATACATGGGATAATCTAAGTTTAGATAATTTGAATCAAGCTATTTCTTTAAAGGAAGAACTTGATAGATGTGTCAAAGAAAAATCTCAATTAAAAGAAAAATATAAATCTTGCATGGGATTCCTTCAATTATTCATACTTAATGCTTCAAAATAAAAATGTTGAAGTTTCCTGAGCTAACACTCAAAAAAAACCCATCTGAGACCTGATAAAAAGCGGAGCATGTGCATAATTGGAAGTAAACCTGAAATCATGTAATTTACCTGAGCTGGTGCGGTTTTTGTAGGAAAAAAGGTTTAATCTAACCTTACCACATCCTCATGAAAGCAATAAAATCTGTAAATAATAGAATTAAATACCCTTGTAAATAACATAGAGGTGTTAATTTGAATTATGAAGATAAATTTAAGAATATGAGTAATAAAGAACTTCACGAAAAATGTATGACNNCCATAGCGATAGAATCTATTAAAAGGATGGAAAACTGTACTGATTCAATTGACCTTCTTCGATCTTGTGCTTTTGCTCTTCAAAACCTTATTAAAGAATCACTTGACAAAGAAAGTGATATACCTCCCTGGATTCGTGAATGGGAACCACGATAAATATTCCTAAGTCCTAAAAAAAAACAAATTTTTTATTTCACTTGAGATATAGGCTTGATTTTTTACTCCCGCGATACCCACTTGCTTGCGTGTGCTTGTTATGTATCAATCCTGCTTTTAAAGTAACTAAAAGTAATTGTTTAATTAAACAAGCATTATCATATTGAATTCAGTTTCAAATTTTGGAAGTAACCAGTTTATAGAGGTTCACTTTAGTAAAGTTTAATAGGATAGGCTTGGATATANNAAATTTAATTGAAATATTAAATGATGTTAAGGATAAAGTAGGGGATTTGGAAGTAGAAATATTGGATCCTGATTACGGTAATTCAAGGATTTATAGAATTTTATTAGATGATAATAAATTAGTTTTGTCGAGTTATTTTCATGGAAAAGGGAAAGTTTTATGGGAAGACGATTAATAGAAGGAGAATGTCCAGATTTAAAAAGGGTAAAGTAGGGGGTGATTTGGGGATGGAACATGATTATCCTAATCAGGATACGATTAAATTAATTTTTACAGATTATGATGAGTTAAAAGAAACTGTTGATAAAATAATGGAAGAAGGAACTGATTTTGAATTTAAATCTAGCAATTATGAGGAGATGGAGTATTATATTTTTTTGGATTGGGAGGACTTCTTAAGACTTCAAGATAAAGATACAATAGGATTAACTTTAGAAGATTAATTACGGTTTTAAGGGGGGTTATAACTGATTCTAACTCTTCTATTCGGTTTTCATTTTGTGGGAAAATGAATCTAGAATCAGATTTTCAGGTAGTAATGTCAAAATAAATCAAATGTAAATGATTCTACAATCTATTTTCGTACTTGTTTCTTTATGTTATGATACTATAATTAACATTTCAAAAAATATAACTAAAATGTCTCACTCGTTGCTTGAGCACTTGCTACATATTAAATATGCTATAAAACGTGCTTAGAAGTAAGGTTTAATTAAACACACTTAATGTATTTAATTCTGGAGTAAAATTTTTAAATTAACCAAACTATGGAGTGTTCCTTTAAATCTATGCTTATGATATGTAGCTGGTGAGAACTCTCGTTCTTGCGCGCTTAATTTCTTTTTTTCATGAGTAATTTTTTAATAATTAAATATAAAGTGATTGAGCGAGCAAGAATGAATGCAGCCAATCAATTTTTTAAGTTAACGTTTTTTCATTCCATATATCTATTACTATAGATGAGCAGGTGTTTAAAAATTAGAGGCCGTATAAACTGCCGCTTCCTTTCCAAAGTCCTATTATAGCGTATTTAATCCTCTGCTCTTCCTGATTTTTATTTTGCTGAAAATTTATACGTTCTATAAGTTTTTAATATTTATAAAAAAGAAAATAATATTTTGAAAGATTGTTTAATATGAATATTCAACAATAATAAGATTTATAGATAAAATCGTTGTCATTTATTATCGATGTTTAATTATTAAAATTAATCGATATTACTAAAAACAATTAGTTTATTACCAAAAAAGTACACGTTAAGGGAGAGTCCGTCAATGAAAATAACAGTTACTATTGGGGATGAAAACGAAGTCAAAGAAATTTCAAAGAATATGACCATTAAAGATCTTCTGAAAATATTGGAAATACCTTCTGAAACGGTAGTGGTCAAGAAGAATGACTATATAGTAATCAATGAAGAAATTGTTGAAGAAGATGACAACATAGAAATCATAAAAGTAATTTTCGGCGGTTAAACAGCGATTCATTAGTTAAAATGGGATATTAAACATGTAATTATGATATCTCCAGTTAAAATATTTAGAAGTCAGATTGAGAAATTTATTCTGGATGTGTATATGAGTGGAGGATTTTCAAATATTTGAAGATTACATCTCAAGATATTTCACCCTGAAAAATTCCTCTAATACGCCTGATATCTCTTATTTCATCATTCAAGATTACGATGCTGATAAATTCACCCAATTAGTTAATGATATGGGAGAAATAGGATATGTACCATTTATAGAAGAATATGGAGATAATTATCGCGTTAATATAGCTAAAAAAAATGAGATAAAGAAAAGTAATCATCATATAAATATTATATTATTCATAATCACTGTTGCCACCACTATCTACGCGGGGTATCTGTTCGGTGGAAGCATATGGGATGGGGTAGCGTTTTCAATTGCAATATTGGCGATTGTCGGCACCCATGAAACCGCCCATTACTTCGCCGCTAGGAAATATGATGTGGAAGCTACTTTACCTTATTTCATACCGGCACCTACACTTATAGGTACATTTGGGGCAGTTATAAGTGTTAAATCACATATACCTACTAGAAACGCCCTCTTTGATCTGGGGGTCAGTGGCCCTTTAGCTGGAATAATAATTACTATCCCCGTGCTTTTAATTGGAATTCACTACTCCACAATTGCACCAATTAATTCAGGGTCTGTTATATTCACTCCCCCATTACTTATGAGTATTACAAGTTACTTCGTGGCCCCATCAGTTCCCAATGAATACATGCTGCAGATGAATCCAGTAGCTTTTGCTGGTTGGGTTGGCGTAGTGATAACCATGCTAAACCTCATGCCGGTAGCTTTCCTAGATGGAGGACATATCTCAAGATCTCTTTTCAATGAAAAGATTCATAAAATAATGTCTTTTGCAGGTATTGTTATAACAATGGCCCTAGGCTGGATACCTATGGCTATTTTAATGGCAGTTATCATGGTCATGACCAAAAGACACCCTGGAGCCTTGGATAATGTTTCAAGAATTAGTAAAAATCGTAAAATATTATCTTTAGGTTTAATAGTAGTTTTTATATTATGTTTAGCTCCATTACCCTTAACAGGTCTTTAACCAAGCAAATTTTACTCTTTTATGCATATAAAATTAATAAATCAAATTAATAAAATTAAATTTTAGTTAAGAAAATATTAAATTAAATAAATTTTTTAGAGGTTAATAATCCTATGAAGGTACACTATGAATGCGCAGCCTGCTTCCTGAGGCAGGCTAGAGAAGCTCTTGATCTGGCGACGTCAGATAAATCCTTAAAAATGGAAGTAATGGAGAATATAACCAGAACTCTGGGTAAGAATTTCCGTCAAGGAGCCGTATCTAACGAATTAGGTACCAAGATTCATCGAATTATAAAGAAAAAAACCGGAAACAATGATCCATACCATAATCAAAGAGAAAGTAGTAATCTGATTGCTATTAAAGTTCTCCCTATAATTAAAAGGATTCTCAAAGAAGATAATTCAATTAAAAACTATCTTAAAGCGACTATTGCAGGAAATGTTATAGATTTCGGAGCTTTAGGGCTTGAAACAGATATTGAGGAACTGATCATAGAAACAATGCGAAAATGTATAGCCATTGATCACTCAATCCAGCTTGAAAAAGAACTTCAGAAAGCGTATAACGTATTGTATCTTGCAGATAATATTGGAGAAATAGTTTTCGATAAGTTATTAATTGAAAAAATTAGAGAATATGATGTTAAAGTTGTTGTAGCCTTAAAAGATAAACCTATTCTTAATGATGCGTGCATTCCTGATGCATTAGAGGTTGGTTTGAATGAAGTGGCTGAACTTACTTCTATTGGCACGGATTCTATAGGGGTGATCTACAGTGATTTATCTGAAGAATTCAAAGATACCTTTCATAATTCAGACTTAATCATTGCCAAAGGATTGGGTAACTATGAAGGATTAGATGAAATAAATTTAAGAGATAAACCAATATTTTCTCTTTTAAATGCTAAATGTCTGCCAGTTGCTCGAAATATTGGTGTAGAACTGGGAGATAATGTAATTTTGAGATTATAAAGGTCATCAGACCGGAATAAGATGGGCAAAATTTAATTCAAATTTAAGTTTATGAGTTTAGTATTATCATACAATAAACTTGAACGTACACTTCAAGTGTAAACTAATTCTTTTTATGTGAACTAAAAAATATTTAATTTAACCAATGATAATTCTATAATAAATTTTAATAAAATTTATTCAAATGATTAGAATGGTTTATGATGGAGATATTTCTATGAAAGTCGGATTTATAGGATTTGGAGAAGTAGCATCAACGATATCTAAGGGACTTATGGATAATGGAGTTGAAGTTTATACTTCATTAGAGGGTAGAAGTATTAAAACATGCAATTTAGTTGAAGAAATGTCTATAAATATTTGTAAAGATTATAAAGAAGTTGCAAAGATTTCTGATATTCTAATATCAGCGGTCGTGCCTGCAAAGGCGGTTGAAGTTGCTAGAGAGATAGGAGAAGATTATAAAGGAGTTTACGTAGACATAAATAATGTTTCACCTCAAACCGTGAAGAAAGCATTAAGTTACATTAAGAACCGTAAAACTGTAGACGCATCTATTATGGGTAGTATAAAACTGAATGGAATAAAGGTGCAAATAATAACATCGGGAAATTCAGCAAATCAATTTGCAAAATTAAATAGTTATGGTATGAATATTAAGATTATAGGTTCTGAAATAGGTCAAGCATCAACTCTAAAAATGTTGAGGAGTTCCTACACCAAAGGAGTCTCAGCCATTCTTTTTGAATCACTTTATACTGCTTATAAGATGAAATTAGATAATGAATTTCTGAAATGTCTAGAAGTAACTGAATGTCCTGGTTTTAGAGAATCTGCAATATCAAGAATAACGAGTAGTGGTTTTCATGCAGACAGAAGAGCTCAAGAAATGGAAGAAGTTTTAGAAATGATGTCAGAATATAAAAATCCTTTTATGAGCAAAGCAACCACTGAATTTTTCAAGACGCTCTCCAAGAAAGTAGATAAACTCGACAAAAGATCTGAAGATTATAAAAATCTATTCGCAAAAATACAGGATTAAATTTATTATAACATTGTAACATAAAACGACTTTTTTTATTATTTAATTTAATCTAAAATCCTTAAAATGGTATTTAAATGGTTACATTATCATTTTAAATCGATAATTTATCCTATTATCTATTTAAAATCAATTGAAAAAAATTAAAATTTTATGAAAAATCGCTTTATATCCATATTTAAATCTTTCGTTTACAATCAAATCACAAATTATTTTTATAGTCCAAATAAAATTAAAACCGGTGATAAATCATGAAATTCGGTATCGAATTTGT
>PMWA01000065.1 GCA_003166335.1 Methanobacterium sp.
CAAAATTAATATACTCCAAGGCGGTTTCATCAAGCTTATCTTTATACTGCATTTCCAGCAGTTGCGTGAAACTGGAAACCATCCTTAATGGTTCCTGCAGGTCATGGGATGCCACATAAGCAAATTGCTCCAGCTCCTGATTGGAGCTTTTCAATTCCTTCAAAGTGCTTTTCAATTCTTCATCAGCTAGTTTACTCTCAGTGATGTCAACTGCTAAACCAATTATACCTAAAATATCGCCATGGGCATCACGATACGGTATCTTATCCGTGCACAGATACCGGACACCGTCCTTGTAGGGCACAGCCCCTACGATATCAAACTTTGGCTTTCCAGATTCTATTACCTGTTTATCATCTTTCCAGTAAGCCTCTGCCTGTTCCTTAGGTAAAATATCAAAAAGAGACATACCTTCTAGTTCATCTTGGGGTATCTTCAATAATTCTGCATAAGTTTTATTCACATACAAAAAATGGTTCTCTTTATCTTTATAGAAAATCAATGCCCTTGACGAATCAATTATAGTTTGCAACTCTTCTTTTTTCTCACGCAGCGCATTTTCAGCTTTCATCTGCCTAGTAACGTCATGTATTATAGAGTAAAGAAGGTTTTCGCCTTCAATAATAATTGTACCACTATAAACATCTACATCCCTAATTTCACCATTAGCTAAACGATGTTTAAATAAAAAATGATTATTTTCTCCAGATTGGGCTTTAGACATTTCTTCAAATACTTCTTCATCACTAGATAAGCGAATATCAGTAATGTTCATTTTAACTAATTTTTCTTGACTATAACCATAAAAAGAAGCAGCCGCAGGATTTGCATCAATAATTTCTCCTGTATTTGGTTTAATTAAAAGCATTGTTGCATGATTGTTCTTGAAAAGACTTTGATACCTTTCATCATTCTCTTTTAAAATCTTTTCTGCTTGTTTGCGTTCGGTTATGTCTTTACCGAAGCTAAGCAAGAATTCTTCACCTTCCACTTTAATAACTCGTGAAGAATATAGAACATCGACGAATGAGCCATCGTTTCTCTTGAGTCTTAACTCAAAGTTGTTCACAGCTCGTTTTTTTAAGATTTTTTTAAGATATGCCAGGTTTCCTTCCTGATTCCATATATTTAATTCTAATGGTGACTGTCCTATTACTTCTTCTCGCGAATAACCGATTTGTTTCAAAAATTCCTGGTTAAAATCAATAAATTTACCATCAGAAACTCTTATAAGGACTATAGCATCAGGACTGAGTGTAAATATAGTTGATAACATTTCCGAAGACTTAGGAAATTTATTTTCAACATTATCTGTTATTTCGTCATGTTTTAACACAATAATACACACTAAAAAAGGTTTTTCAATCAGATATATTAGTATATTTATTATGAAGATTTTATTTAAATTTTTTTAAATGATAATCAATCCAAAGTATTAATAACTTCTTTTTTTTGAAGAAATTTTTAATATCTATATCGAATATTTCATACTCCATTTAACTCCATCAACTTAAATTTAATTCATAATTTTTAGAAATATAAATTATTGATTATTTCATAGTATAATTGGAGTTTGATTAAAAAAAAATAATGTTAGGTCGGAAGAAAATTTATCATATTAATATCTGTATGAATAGTTATTAATTCGGGAATGTCTAGTTTTTTCGCGGTATATTTTAACATCGATTGTTATGAAATTTCTGTATATCCCCCCCAAATTATTAGATGTGCAGAAATATAATTTTGATAAATTTATCATCCTTAAATTAAAAAAATTTTATATCACCGGAAATGCGCCGGAAATACAATTAAAAATAGTAACTATTTTTATAATTTCCCTTAAATACACCCATAAACTACTTCTTAAAGGGAATACATAGAAAATATTACAGAAAATTATAATATTATTCATTATCTTAAATCTATTTTATAAGGAGATATTTAGTTATTATAGACAGTCCAAAGAGTCCGATTGATATTTTATTAGTTGAGGACAATCCCGGTGATGTAAGACTTATCATAGAAGCATTTAAAGATACGGAAATTCCCCATAATCTGGTAGTTGCACCTGATGGAATGGAAGCCATGCAAATGATAAACAAGGAAGGGAAATACTCCAATACAAGCAGACCTAAACTTATTATATTAGATCTTAACTTGCCTAAAAAAAGCGGATGGGAAGTTCTAAAAGAAATTAAACACGATGATTCATTAAAAAAAATACCTATTGTCATTCTAACAACATCAAGCGCAGAAAAAGACATAGAAGAAACCTACGATAACCACGTCAACGCGTACCTAACCAAACCCGTAGATCTGAACCAGTTCATTAACGTAGCGAAATCCATCCAGGATTTCTGGCTGAACAACGTTAAACTACCCTAATATTTTTAATCCTTTTTTTTTAAATTAAAAAATTACATCCATAGCTATCCCATCACTTTTAATATGAATTATTTTTGAGGTAATTTCTCCAGGGTCATCGATAAAGCTTGTCTAATGTGCAAATAAAATGTTTCAGTCCTTTCATCGAGATTGTTATTGGAATATAGAACAGTTATACAGAAACCAAAATCTCTTTAAGATAATTACTTAATTAATTCTAAAAATATCCATTATCAAATTCGTTCAAATAGACTTTAAATTCTTTTTTTGTATTTTAGTTCTTTAAATTTGATGGTGAATTTGGTTCCCTGACTTGTGTCAAGATCTATTGAACCATCAAGTTGTTTTACAAGTGAATTTACTAGTTTAAGGCCTAATGTTGATTCAATGTTCCTGAAATCTAGATTCTCTGGGAAACCAACTCCATTATCACTGATGGTGAGTTTATATTTATCGTCATAGTATTTCAGTTTTATGGATATTTTACCTGTTTTATCGTGGGGGAATGCATATTTTATGCTGTTAGATACTATTTCGTTTATTATCAGTCCCAAGGGAGTTGCGGTTTCGATATTCAAGTTTATATCGTCTGTTTCGATAATGGGTGTAATATTGTCTTTGATGGGGTATGATGAAATCAATTCAGAAACCAATCTTTGGATATAATCAGTAAAATTGATATGAGTTAAATTTTTAGATTGATAAAGCATCTCATGAATCATAGCCATAGAGCTAACCCTATTCTGACTTTCTTGTAATACATTAATAGCTTCCTCCCCCTCTACATAAGCCTCTTGAAGATTCAATAAACTAGAAATAATCTGCATGTTATTCTTAACCCGATGGTGTATTTCTTGTATTAGTAATTCTCTTTCATCGAGTGTGTTCTTTAATTGGATTTCAGATCTTTTACGTTTAGTTATGTCTAAAATTGATGCTAATTTTTTTCCTGTGCCGGGAATGCTAGCAACTGTCACTAAAAAATCTTTAATATTTCCTTCCTTATCCCTACTTCTTGTTTCATATTCTCTAGGTGCTTCTTCCGGTTTTTTTCGCAAATCATAATATCGTCGTAGTTTATTTAATTCTTCTTTCACCGCGAAGTCTGTCCATTTTTTATTACCTTCTATTTCTTCCTTTGAAAATGCGGTAAGTCTTTCAAACTCCGAATTAACTTTAGATATTGTCCTGTCATCATCTATTAGAATAGTAGCAGTGCCAGTATTTTCAAAAATAGCCCTATAATATCTCTCACTTTCTTTAAGTTCCTTTTCCGCCTTTTTACGATTGTTAATTTCCTTTTCTGCTTCTAAATATAGATTTTTGTTCTCGTTTAATGTTATAACTTGGCGTAGGAGTACAAGGAAAATGATGAATCCCACTCCAAATTCTATCTGCTCTAAATGGGGAATAGATTGGTTTTCATTAGCCCATGCAAGTAGGATAAATGCAATTAGTACCCATATAAGAGGCAAATAAGAAGTTAAAATGGATCTTCGCAGCCAAAATCGAATTTTAAACCATTTATGTGGTTCGAAATGTTTTTCATAGCTCTGTAGAAAGGCAGCTAATCCTATCAATAGAAAACTTAATATCCAACCAATATCCAACAAACCACCCGCCGTATAGGTTCCGTGCACGGTTTGGAATGAGACAATAGTATCAGTTACAATTAGGGCAATAACACCCATTCCTAGGAGTATTACCGGGCCATAATAAACTTCTTCAAACTTACTATAAAGTAGTCTCAGTAGGACAAAAAGTAGAACAAAATCCCCTAGTATGTAGATTACAGATATAATATTGGAAAAAAAGTTTTCATGTTTGGAAAGGGTGGGTATAATCAAAAAGGTCCAGAAAATGAGACCAACTGTTATAAGNNATAGATATATCTATAACTATTTTAAATTTTTCTTTTTGGGTGAAGGAAATTTTTGGTAAATAATAAATACCAAGAGCAAAAAGGGGATAAAAAGACAAGTAAAAAACGTCAGCTACAGATGGGAAAGGGGTTTGATGTAAACCCATCTGCAAAATGCTCGATGTTATGCCTCCGAGGAGATAAGACAAAAATGCCACAGTCATTAGCATCCAACCAATTTCCACACGCCGACCCGGTGCAGCAGATCGTCTTGCCGCGTAAAACAAGCTTATAATCACTAATAACTCTATAATTAGAAGGGCNNACAGCAGTTTTAAAGGAGATTAATGGTGCATTTTTATAAGAAAACATTTTTGCACTTTTAATTCAAAAATTTGTTCTATACAAAAAAAAATGATATATTTTTTAATTTCTTATATATTATTATACTATTTAAATTATGAAGTATTCCCTTTAATTTATTATAATATTAATATAGACAATAATTATAAAAACAATAATTGAATATTATAAAAATAATCTCTAATATAAAAAAGAATATGTATAATATTCTAATGTTTGACTTCAATACCTAAGCCAATACCCTAACATTTTCTATTCTGCAAAGTGTAAATCAGAATTATATAATTTAAATTTTTTAAAAAAATAAAAAAAATCTGAAATTGTAATCTTTTACAAACTTTGAGTCTATTTTAAAGCAAAGCTAATGGTATTGATAGTGAATATTTATTCACAGAATTTCCATACTATTGAGTCTA